>DATKMJ010000048.1 GCA_035541935.1 Candidatus Binatia bacterium
GTGATCGGCGCGACGGCGCGAGTCGCGTGCGGCGTCGGGATCAACGTGCGCCGGCCGGGCGCCGACGCCGGCGTCGATCCGCCGCCTGCATTCTGCGACGAGGTCGCGAGCGTCGAGCGCCCCGCGCTGTTGCGCGCGATACTGCGCGAGTACCAACGCTCGCTGCCGTCGCTCGACGACCCCGATCGCGTCGCGAAGGCCTGGGACGCGGCCGCCGGGCTTCCGGGGAAGCGCTATCGCATCCAGGTGGACGGGGAGAACGAACCGTTCGAAGCCGTCGCCGAAAGCCTTGCTACGGGCGGCGGCCTACGCGTCACGCGCGATAACGGAGAGCAAGAGATCGTTGCGCTCGCAGATGCCCGAGTATTGCGTCCTTCGTCCTTCGTCCTTCGTCCTTCGTCCTTCGACTACGCTCAGGATGACACGTAAAGATGACACATAAAAGCTCAGGATGACACGTAAGGGATCAGACTGACAGATAAGGGATCAGACTGAGACGCGAAACTAAGACTGTTCGTTGCGGGCGCGGCCGAGGCGGCGATCGCAGATCTCGCAGAAATGCGGCATCTTATTGTCGGTCTCGAAGATCGAGTTCGAATAGTACATCGCGCAGCGGGCGTTGTAGCAATGCTTGAGTCCGAAGGCGTGCCCGAGCTCGTGAATCGCCTCCTTTAGCGTGCGCTGAAAAAGCAGATTCGCGTCGGCCGGCTCGCCGTAGAACTCCGAGCGCAGGCGATGGATCGAGACGACGGCGATCCCCTGCGACTCGTCGGCGTCGCCGAAGATGAAGCGATGCGACGTCTTGTAGAGATCGAAATCGGTGACGGCCAGGAGCACCGAGTCGGCGTGGGGATGCGCCCGTTGCACCTTCGTCGTGAGGGTCGTGACGAAGAGCTGGCCTCGCGTGGCGTTGAGCGAGCTGCGTGGGACGACGAGCGAACGCTCGACGCGCGCCGAGACGAGAAACCGTTCCTCGAGGCAGGGTGCGAGACGGTCCAAGAACGCAGCGTCGACGGTGTTGATCGGAACGATGCTGATCTGCGAATCCATCTCTGCGCCGGTGATTCGCCGCGAGCGGCGGCAAAACTTGCCGATCCGCTTCCGATAACGGATTCTTAAGATGACAAGCACGGCGTGCGTCGAAGTCGTCGCGGTGATCGTTGGAGTCGGCATGGACTTGGCCGAGGTCGCGCGCTATCGCTTCGACGAGCGCAAGCTGGCGTGGTTCGCGCGGAAGGTCTACACCGAGCGTGAGATGGCCTACGCGATGCGCAAGCGCAACTGGCCAGAGCGTCTCGCCGGATTCTTCGCGGCGAAGGAGGCGACGCGTAAGGCCTTCGGGCACGCGATTCCATGGCGATGGGTCGGGGTCGCGCACGAGCGCAGCGGCAAGCCGATCATCGAGCTGCGCGAGCGCGCCGAGCCGCTGCTGCGCACCCGCGGCATCCGCGTAATCCACCTGAGCATCACGCACACGCAGGCGATGGCCGCGGCGTTCGTCATTCTCGAGTCGTGATCTACGTTTTGACGCCGAAAGCGATGCGCGCCGCCGATGCGGCCGCGATCGCGCGAGTCGGCGAAAACGAGCTGATGTGCAACGCCGGCTTGCGAATCGCCGAGCATCTGCGCGCGATGGCGCCGCAGGAGATGCCGATCGTCGCCTTCGCCGGGCCGGGCAACAACGGCGGCGACGCCTTCGCCGCGCTCGCCGAGCTGGCGCCGGTCTACGAATGCACCGTCGCTGCCGATCCCGGCGGCCCGCGCTCCGAAGCCCGGGCGGCGGCGGAGCGGCGCGCAGCGGAGGCCGGCGTTCGCGTCGTACCGCTGCCGGCCGACGAGCGCGCGGCCGCCGCCCTGCTCGACGGTGCCGTCGGCGTCGACGGGCTTTTCGGAACGGGCGCGCGTCTGCCGCTGCCGGAATCGTACCGACACCTCGCTCGCGCGCTCGACGCGCGAAGGCACCCGGTGCTCGCGATCGATATCCCAAGCGGCGTCGACGCGCTGACCGGGGCGGTCGCCGACGACGCCGTCAACGCCGCCGTTACGGTGACGCTCGGCGCCGTGAAGCCGGGCTTGCTGCTCGAACCCGGGCGTCAATACTCCGGAGAGATCTTCTGCGCCGACATCGGCATAGACGACGCGATCCTCGCCGCGCAGCCGCGCGAGTATGCGGCGCTCGACGACGAAGCCTTTCTCGCGCTCCTCCCGCAGCGCGCGCCCGATACCCAGAAGTATGCCGCCGGCGCGCCGCTGATCGTCGCCGGCTCGAGGCAGTTTCCGGGCGCAGCCGTCCTTTGCGCTCGCGCCGCGGCGCGAGCGGGCGCGGGATACGTGACCGTCGCGACGCCCAGCTCCGCCGCGCCGGCGTTGCGCGCGCATTTGATCGAGCAGGTCGTCGTCGAGCTCCCCGACGATGCGACGCCCGCGCAGATCGTCGAAGAGCTCGTCGCGATCACGAAACGCAACGGCGCCGTCGCGCTCGGACCGGGGCTGGGGCTCGACGATCGCACCGGCGAGATCGTCGGATTGTTTCTGCAAGCGAATACGCTGCCGATCGTCATTGACGCGAGCGGGCTCTTTCACTTGAGCAAGCGCCTCGAGGAGCTGCGCGGCAAAGCGTGCGTCGTGACGCCGCACGCGGGCGAGTTCGCGCGGCTCTCGGGTCGAGGCGCGATCGAACCGGGCACGCGCGTCGCGCGGATTCGGGAGTTCGTCGATCGCACCGGCGTCCCGACGCTGCTCAAAGGCTCCGACACGCTCGTCTACGATGGCAAGGGGCCCGTCCACATCAACGCGACCGGCACGAGCGCGCTCGCAACGGCGGGTACCGGCGACGTGCTCACCGGGATGATCGCGACGCTGATGTCGCAGGGGTTGTCGCCGACCGACGCTGCCTGTGCCGGCGCGTACTGGCACGGCCTCGCCGGGAGATGCGCGGCCGAGCAGCGCCGCATCGGCGTCGTAGCGGGTGACGTCATCGACGCGCTCGGGGAAGCGCTACCGTAGCCCGGCCTGCTACTACGCTCAGCCCTCGACTACGCTCAGCCCTCGACTACGCTCAGCCCTTCGACTACGCTCAGCCCTTCGACTCCGCTCAGGGTGACACAAGTGGACGCTCAGGGTGACACGGGGATGCCGCCCTTCGACTTCGCTCAGGGTGACACAAGTGGACGCTCAGGGTGACACGGTGACGCGGTGATGCGGTGACGCTTAGGGTGACAGGAGTTTGCGGAGTGCCGTTTCGTCGAGGATCGTGATGCCAAGTTGTTCGGCTT
>DATKMJ010000049.1 GCA_035541935.1 Candidatus Binatia bacterium
ACGCGCGCTCTTTTGGCTCGATCGTCAGCGCGAGCATCGCGTGCGCATGGGCACGTTCGGGTTCTTCGATCGTCCGTACCGCACGATCGATCCGTCCTTCGAGGCGACGATCGTCAACGCGCTCGCCGATTTGGCCGAGCGGCAGCAGATCTATAAAGGACTGCGCTCGACCCTCTGGTGCGTCCACGACGAGACCGCGCTCGCCGAAGCCGAGATCGAATACGAGACGCGGCGCTCGCCGTCGGTCTTCGTCCGGTTTAGCGCCACGCCGGAGCAGCGCTTAAGAATCCTTCGCGCGTTCGGCGCGCCCGAGAGCGGGGAGAAACTCTCGTTTCTCATCTGGACGACGACGCCGTGGACGCTACCGGCAAACGTCGCGATCGCGCTGCGCGGCGACGCCGTCTACGGCCTCTACCGCGTCGGCGGCGAAGCCGTCATCGTCGCCGAGGCGCTCGCCGAGCGCGCGTTCGGCGAGCGCTTCGCGCAGGCGACGCAGATCGGCCGCGCGCGGGGAGAGCGGCTCGACAATCTGGCGGTCCGCCACCCGTTCGCGGATCGCGATTCGGTCGTCGTGCTCGCCGATTACGTCGATCTCGAGACGGGAACCGGAGCGGTGCATACGGCGCCCGGGCACGGCGCCGACGACTTCGACACCGGCATGAAGTACGGGTTCCCGATTCTCAACCCGGTGGATGCCGCCGGCCGCTTCACCGCCGAAGCCGGCCCGTACGCCGGCCTGCAGATATTCGCGGCGAACGAAAAGATCGTCGAGGACTTGGCGGCGAGCGGCGCGCTGTGGAGCGTCGCGGAGTACGAACACTCCTATCCGCACTGCTGGCGCTGCCACAATCCCGTGATCTTCCGCGCGACGGCCCAGTGGTTTCTCGCGATGGACCAAAATCTGTTGCGACAGCGCGCGATCGACGCGACCGACGCCGTCGATTACGTTCCGGAGTGGGGACGCGCGCGCCAGCGCCAGATGATCGAGACGCATCCGGAGTGGTGTCTCTCCCGTCAGCGCACGTGGGGAACCCCGATTCCATCGTTGGTCTGCATCGCGTGCAACGAAGCGATCCTCGATCCGCGAGTCGCGCGTCTGGCGGCAAAGCGCTTCGGCGAGGCCGGCGCCGACGCGTGGTGGAGCGATCCGGTCGAGACGTATCTACCCCCCGGCTTCGTCTGCCCCAAATGCGGCGGCACGCGCTTCGAAAAAGAGAAGAACATCGTGGATATCTGGTTCGAATCGGGCGTGACGCACCTGGCGGTGCTCGGTCGCGACGACCTGCCGTGGCCCGCCGATATGGTGCTCGAAGGCGGCGATCAGTTTCGCG
This sequence comes from Candidatus Binatia bacterium, assembly GCA_035541935.1. Lineage (GTDB taxonomy): Bacteria > Vulcanimicrobiota > Vulcanimicrobiia > Vulcanimicrobiales > Vulcanimicrobiaceae > Cybelea. The sequence continues at coordinate 1,332 of DATKMJ010000049.1, forward strand.
GCTGGTTTCGCAGTTCGTTGATCACCGCGGCTGCAATCAAAGGCCGCGCTCCCTACAAGCGCGTGATGAAGAACGGCTGGGTGAACGACGAGCAGGGCCTGCCGATGTCGAAGTCGCGCGGCACCGGGATGGACGCGATCGATGCGATCGAGCGCTGGGGCGCCGACGTGCTCCGCCTGTGGGCCGCTTCGGTCGAGCCGATCGACGACGTGCGCTTCGGCCCCAACGTCGTCGAGCAGGTCGGGCGCGTCTATCGGAACCTGCGCAACCGCATGCGCTTCATGCTCTCGAACCTCTACGATCTCGAGATGAAGGCGGTCGTCGCGCGCGAGGCGATGGAGCCGATCGATAGGCTCGCGTGCGGCGTCGCGGATGCGTTCGTCGCGAGCGTGAAAGAGGCGTACGACGCCTGCCAGATTCACGCCGTCTATCTGCGCGTCGTCGAGTTCGAGAGCGCGATTTCGAGCCTCTACTTCGACGCGCTCAAGGATCCGCTCTACTCGCGAGCCGCCGGCGACCCGCGCCGGCGCAGCGCGCAGTCGGCGCTGCTCTACGTGCTCGGGCGCTTTCTCACCGCGATCGCGCCGGTGCTCTCGTTCACCGCGGAAGAGGCCTGGCAAGCGATCCCGGCGCCGCTGCGCAACGGCGCCGACTCCGTCTTCGACACGTCGTTCGACACGGCGCGCCATCGCAGCGGCGCCTTCGACGCGGACTTGCGCCTCTGGCAGCTGCTGCGCTCGCTGCGCGCCCGCGTCGCGGCGGTCGCGAGCCCTCGTGACTTCGAGGCCGAGCTTCGTCTCGCCGTTACGCCGGCTACCTACAAGCGTTTGCACGCGCTCGGCGATAATCTGCGCGAGGCGCTCGTCGTCTCGCACCTGCGCCTGCATCAGAGCGAGCGCGGCGAGGGTGAGGACGGCATCGTCGAATTCGAACTCTCGCCGGCGGCCGGAGCGAAGTGCGCGCGCTGCTGGAAGTATCGCGAGCTCGGTACCGATTCGGAGCATCCGGCGATCTGCGCCGATTGCGCGGCGGTCGTCCGCGGATTAGTCTGAGCTAAACTCGCTCCACCGGCCGGCCTCGATCGCCGCGCGCGCCTCGCGCATCAATTCGTTGACGACGTAGACGTTGTGGTAGGAGAGCAGCCGCGGCCCGAGCATCTCTTTCGCGCGGAAGAGATGGGCGAGATAGGCGCGAGTGAACTGCGTGCAGGTCGAGCAGCCGCAGCGCGGGTCGAGCGGCGACGCATCCCGCGCGAACGCGGCGTTGAAGATGTTCAACTCGCCGTCGCGCGTCATCGCGCGCCCGTTGCGACCGCACCGCGTGGGGTAGACGGAGTCGAAGAGATCGACGCCGCAGCCGACCGCCGCGATTAGGTCGCGCACCGTGCCGACCCCCATCAGGTAGCGCGGTTTCGCGGTGGGAAGCAGGCTCGCGCTGTAACGCGCCGTCGCGTACAGCTCGTCGCGCGTCTCGCCGACCGAGAGACCGCCGATCGCGTAACCGGGAAAGTCGAGCGCGACGAGCTCGCGCGCGCTGCGCTCGCGTAATCCGTGGTCGAGCCCGCCCTGGACGATCGCGAAGACGATCGTTCCGGCGCGTTGCGGTGCGGCGGCCGTGCGGCGCGCCCACGCGCTCGTCAGCCGCACGGCCTCTTCGAGCTCCTCCCGCGCGGCCGGGAGCTTGACGCAGACGTCGAGCTGCATCGCGACGTCGCTGCCGATCGCCTGTTGAAATGCGACGACGCGCTCGGGCGTGAAGCGATGCTCGCTGCCGTCGAGATGCGAGGCGAAGGTGACGCCGTCGTCGTCGAGCCGGCGGCGGCTCTCGAGGCTGAAGACTTGAAAGCCGCCGGAGTCGGTGAGAATCGGCCGATCCCATCCCATGAAGCGATGGAGGCCGCCCGCGCGCTCGATCGTCTCGAGACCGGGGCGCAGCCAGAGATGGTAGGTGTTCGCGAGGACGATCTGCGTCTGCGCGCTCGCGAGCTCCGACGGCGCGAGGCCTTTGACCGTCGCGGCGGTGCCGACCGGCATGAAGCAGGGCGTCTCAACCTCGCCGTGCGCGAGACGCAGACGCCCGCGGCGCGCCGCGCCGTCGCTCGCGATTAACTCGAACACGCGACGATCGCGCGGGCGCGCGCGTATGCCGGCGGCGGCTCCGCTTCGAAGACGAGTGCGTCACCGGTGCGCGGATGCCGGAAGGCAAGCCGCCGGGCGTGCAACGCCTGACCCGGCAGATCGAAGCGCGCCTCGCGCTTTCCGTAGAGCGGATCGTTGAGAATCGGATGACCGTAGGCCGCGAGGTGCACGCGAATCTGATGCGTTCGCCCGGTCTGCAGACGAAAGGCAACCTCTGCGTGCTTCGGAAACGCCTCGCGCACTGCGTACTGCGTGATCGCCGGCTTTCCGCCGGCGGCGATCGCAAAGCGGAGCCGATTGCGCGGGTCGCGCCCGATCGCGCCCTCGATCGTTCCCTCGCGCGGTTGCGGAACGCCGCAGACGATTGCGACGTACTCGCGCTCGATGCGCCGCGCTTTCATCTCGGCCTTGAGCGCCCGCAGGGTCTCGTCGTTCTTGGCGACGACGATCAGCCCCGAGGTGTCGCGATCGAGCCGATGGACGAGTCCCGGGCGCAGCGCGTCGCCCGGAAGCCTGCCGGCGTGCGCGAGCGCGGCGTTGACGAGCGTGCCGCTCGGCGCGCCGCGCGCCGGGTGCGTGACCATGCCGGCCGGTTTGTTCACGACGAGAAGATCGTCGTCTTCGTAGACGACGTCGAGCGCGATCTCCTCGGGGCGCGCGACGATCTCGGGGCGCGGCGGAATCTCGAACTCGAGAACGTCGCCGGCTTCGAGAAGGCGGCTCGGCTTCGCCGGCGCGCCGTTGACGAGCACCTCGCCGCGCTTCGCGCTCTCCGCCGCGAGCGTTCGCGACGACCGCGCGAGCGAAGCGACGAAGACGTCGGTGCGCTTCCCGGCTTCGTCAGCGGTGACGACGTGTAACAAGGCTGGAGAGCAGGAGCAGCCCCACGCCGGTCGTGATGCACGAATCGCCGACGTTGAAGATGTTCGGCCAGATCCGGTAGAAGTCGATGAAGTCGATGACGTAGCCGTAGTGGACGCGGTCGAGGACGTTCCCGATCGCGCCGCCGACGATCATTCCGAAGGCGATGCGTACGGTCAGCGAGCGGGCCGCGGCGTCGCGAAAACTGAACCAGAAGAGCACGAGCACGACGATCGCCATCGCGATCAGCAGCACCGCGCTGCTTCCGAAGAGCCCGAACGCGCCGTGCATGTTGCGCTCGTACGTCCAACGGAGCAAGTTCGGAACGATCGTGCGGCACGCGGGGAAATCCGGCACGCACATCCTGACGATCAGCCGTTTCGTGTACTGATCGGCCCAGAGGACGAGAATAGCCACGCCCGCGATGACGAGCGCGTTGCTTAGACTCTTAGAGGCTTGGTTGCGGAACAAATTGATAGAACCATCCGGCGACGTTGAGGAAGGCATCGTTCACGAGGACCAATCCGACGACGATGAGGAAAGCCCCCGCTGCAACCTCGATCGCGCGCAGGGCCGGCCCGATCCGACGCAGCAGCGGGAGCACGAGGCCGACCGCGCCGGCCGTCGCCAGAAACGGCACCGCCAACCCCGCGCAATAGAAGCAGAGCAGCACCGCGGCTTGCCCGCCGTGCTGTTGCGAAGCGATCGCGAGGATGCCCGCAAGAATCGGCCCGATGCAGGGCGACCACCCCGCGGCGAAGGCCATGCCGACGATCCCCGACGTCCAGAGCGTTGCGCGCTCGCGTTGCGGACGAAGCCGGGCGTCCATCATCAGCCAGGGAATCCGGATCAGGCCCATCATTTGCAGACCGAGAATGACGACGAGCACGCCGCCGATCTGCGCGATCGTGCTGCGGTGCGCGTCGAGCGCCCCGCCGAGCGCGCTCGCGCCGAGCCCCAACGCGATGAAGACGACGCTGAAACCGGCGACGAACGCGAACGCGTGCGCGAGCGTATGCGCGCGCTCCCGCGCGCCGGAGGCCGCCTTGAGTTCTTCGACGCTCTCCCCGGTGAGCAGCGAGAGGTACGCCGGCACCAGCGGAAGGACGCACGGCGATACGAAGGAAACGAGGCCCGCAAGGAATGCGATGCCGGCGGTAATATGTGTCGTCGCCATGCGCTCGTAAAGGTTAGGAATGCAGCACTGGTTCACCTATCCGACAAACATCGACCCCGTCGCGATCCACCTCGGGCCGCTGCGGGTGCATTGGTACGGCATCGCCTACCTGGTCGCGTTTCTCTGCGTCTACCTCTGGATGAGCCGGCCGGCGGGGCAGCGCCGCCTCGGCCTGACGAGGGAGCAGATTCAAGATTTTCTCTTCTACGCGCTGGTCGGCGTGCTCGTGGGCGGACGCACGTTCTTCGTCATCAACGACATCATCAGCAAGCACGACGCGTCGTTTTACTTCTCGAATCCGATCAATTTCATCGCCGTTTGGAACGGCGGCATGGCCTTCCACGGCGGCCTCGTCGGCGTGCTGATCGCGATGTGGCTCTTCGTGCGAAAGCATCCCGGGTTGAAGTACACGGTGCTCGGCGACGAGGTCGTGATGATGCTGCCGGTGGGCATCACGCTCGTGCGAATCGTGAACTTCATCAACGACGAGCTCTGGGGCGACGTCTGCAATCCCGATCGGCCGTGGTGCCTGCGGTTTCCAAACGCGCCCGATCAGGGCACGCTCTACCGCCATCCCTCGCAGATCTACGAGGCGATCCTCGATATTCTCACGCTGCCGATTCTGCTGATCGTCTACCGGCTCAAGCCGAAGGACGGCGTCGTCGCGTGGACGTGGTTCACGCTCTACGGCATCACGCGATCGCTCGCGGAGCTCTGGAGGCAGGCCGACTTTAGCCTCTTCGGCATCACCGGCGGGCAGCTCTACGCACTGCCGATGATCCTCGTCGGCATCGCGGGCATCGTCTTCTGCGCCACGCGCGGCACCCGCACCGAGGCCCGCACGGCCTCGGCGCGTCCGTGACCGAGGTCGAGGAGCGTTACCGGAGGCTGCGGCGCGCGATCGACGACGAGCTTCTTCGCTGCGGCCGCCGGGCGGCCGGCGTGACCCTCGTCGGCATCGCGAAGGGGCAGGCGCCCGAAACAATCGCGCGCGCGATCGGCGCCGGCCTCGCCGACGTCGGCGAGAACTATCTCCAGGAGGCGCGCGCCGCGTTCGCGTCGCTGCCGCCGGTTCGCAAGCACTTCGTCGGCCACGTGCAGACGAACAAAGCGAAGGCGATCGCCGGGCTCTTCGACGTCGTGCAGAGCGTGGATCGCCCCGAAGCCGGCGTCGCGCTCGGAAAGGCGGCGCGGGAGACCGGCAAAGAGCTGCCGGTGCTGCTGCAGCTCAACGTCTCCCCGGTCGAGCGCTTCGGTTGCCCGCCCGCGGACGCGCAGAGGCTCGCCGAGACGCTCCGGGAGCAGCCCGGCTTGCGCCTCGACGGCGTCATGGCGATCGGGCCGGTGACGAGCGACCGCGACGTAATTCTTCGCGCGTTCGAGCTGGCCGCCAAGACGTTTGACCGCATAGGTGGAAGTACGCTCTCGATCGGCATGTCGGGAGATTGGCGTGAGGCTCTGCAGGCGGGTTCGACGATGTTGCGCATCGGCGAAGCGCTCTTCGGTCCGCGGCCGGCGAAGGAGGTTCGGGGGTGAGCGTGTTCAGCAAGATAGGATCGTTCTTTTCGATCCGCGACGACGAAGACGAATTCTACGACGACGAGGTGCAGAACTCGCGCGTCGTGCCGCTCTCGAGCGCGGGGCGCCGCGGCGGAGTGCAAGTGAGCGTCTACTCTCCGCGCAGCTACCAGGACGTCGTCGAGATCGCCGACTCGCTGCGCAACCGGCAAGTGGTGATCGTCAATTTACAGAACGCCGATCGTACGCTCTTGCAGCGCGTCGTAGATTTCACGTCGGGCGTCGCCTACACGATCGACGGCAAGATTCAGAAGCTCGCCGAGTCGATCTACCTCGTCGTTCCCGCCGGCGTCAGCGTCAACGCGGCGGGCCTGCGCGATTCGATCATCGCGGACGGCACCTTTGATTTCCTGACCAACCGAACGTAGGACTCGAGCAATGGAAAAGATTACCCCCGTCGACATCCAGCACAAGACCTTCAAAAAGGCGCTGCAGGGCTACGACCGCGCCGACGTCGATGCATTCCTCGACGAGATCATCGAGACGCTCGAAGACGAGGCGCAGCAGCGCGCGGCGCTCGAGGCGGAGATCGCGGATCTCAAAGAGCGCGTGAGTCACTTCAAAGCGATGGAAGAGTCGCTGCAAAACACGCTCGTACTCGCGCAGCGCACGGCCGACGAGGTAAAGGCTTCTGCCCACAAAGAGGCCGATTTGATTCGCGAGCAGGCGAAAATGGCCGGCGAGCGCGAGATCGCCGGCTACAACGAGGCGATCGCCGACGTGCGCCGCGAGCATCAGCGTTCGCTCGAGGCTTCGGAGAAGACGCGCAGCGAGCTGCGCAGCCTTTTGATGACGCACCTCGCGCTGCTCGAGCGCGGCGCGGAACAGGCTGCGGGCAACGGCGAGACGCCGAGCGCGCCGAAGGCAAAGAGCGAGGCTCCGAAGGATAAGGAGCCGCCGAAAAAAGAGCCGCCCAAAGACGACACGACCCGCATCACGGTCTACTAACGTCGCCGCCTAGCTTCGGATGACAGGGCCGCGCATCGCCGTCCTCGCGGGGGACGGCATCGGTCCCGAGGTCACGCATGCCGCCGTCCGCGTGCTGCGCCGCGTGCGTCCCGACGTTGCGTGCGACGAAGGCTTTGCCGGCGGCGCCGCGCTCGAGCGCGGCCTGCCCGCGCTTCCGCCCGAGACGCGCGCGATCTGCGACGCGAGCGACGCGATTCTCTTCGGCAGCGTCGGGCTTCCCGCATACGAAGGGAAACCGCTCGAGCAGCGCCCGGAGTACGCGCTCTTTCTCTTGCGCCGCGATTACGAGCTCTATGCGAATCTTCGGCCGGTGCGCGTCTTTCCCGGACTCGAGAACGCGTCGCCGTTGCGCGCGGAGATCGTGCGCGGGCTCGATCTGCTCGTCGTGCGCGAGCTAACCGGCGGCATCTACTACGGGCGTCCGAAGGAGCAGCGAAAGATCAACGGCGTCGACGAGGCGGTAGATACGATGATCTACCGCGCGCCGGAGATCGAGCGGATCGCCCGGATCGCGTTCGAACTCGCGCGGACGCGGCGAAAGCGCCTGACCTCGGTGGACAAGCAGAACATCCTCGAGACGTCGCGCCTCTGGCGCAGAATCGTGAACGAGATCGCGCGCGATTATCCCGACGTTGCCGTCGAGCACCTGCTCGTCGACACGGCCGCGATGCAGCTCGTGCAGCGGCCGGGCGAGTTCGACGTGATCGTCACCGAGAACATGTTCGGCGACATCCTCTCCGACGAAGCGGCGATCCTCACCGGCTCGATCGGCACGCTGCCGAGCGCGAGCCTCGGCGCAAAGGGAACGCCGGGACGGCAGTTCGGCCTCTACGAGCCGATCGGCGGAACCGCGCCGGACCTCGCGGGCCGCGACGCCGCGAATCCGACGGCCGCGATCCTCTCCGCCGCGATGCTCTTGCGCCACTCGCTCGACGACGCCGCCGGCGCGGCCCGGATCGAACGCGCGGTCGAGCGCGCGTATGCCGACGGCGCGCGCACGGCGGAACTCGCGCGACCCGGCGAGACCCCGCTGACGACGCGCGCCTTCACCGAGGCGATCGAAGCGCGGCTCTAGACCGCCGGCCGCCGCACGCCGTCAATCGCGCGGCAACGTTCCGGCCACGCGCCGCGGCTACGCTCGTCGCGTGGACGGCATTGCATGGGCCGCGAGCGCGATGGTCGCGGCTCGAACGAGGCTCGAGATCGCGACCGAGAATCTCGCGAACGTCTCCTCGACCGGCTTCCGGCCCGTCACGGCGCGCGGTTCTCTCACCGCGCGCGGCGTCGCGATCGAACGCGAAGCGTCGCGCACCGGCGCCGGCGTCGACGCGATCGCGCAAATGATCGACGTGCTCGCCGCCGAGCGCTCGTTCGAGAGCGCGCAGAAGACCGTGACCGCGATCGATCAAGCGCGTCAGAAGGCGGCGCAGGCCGCGCACCTCACCTAGGAGGCCACGATGGATCGCGCGCTCGCCGCCGCCGCCAGCGGCATGGCCGCTCAGCAGCGAAATCTCGAGACGATCTCCGAGAACCTCGCAAACGCGAGCGTCGTCGGCTTCAAAGGCTCGGCGCAACGCTTCGCCGAGCTGATCGCGCCCGGACGAGGCGGCATCGGCACCGTCGCGCTCGGACCGCAGATACTCTTCTCGCAAGGGAAGCTCGCGCGCAGCCCCGGTCCCTTCGATCTTGCGATCGACGGCCCGGGATTCTTCGCGGTCGTCGACGCGCGCGGACACCGGCTCTACACGCGCGACGGTCAGTTCTCCCGTGCCGCCGACGGCACGCTGCGCGACGCGCGCGACGATCGCCTCGACGGCCTGCGGGTTCCCGCCGACGCGCTCTCGCTCGACGTCGCGCCCGACGGGAGCGTCGTCGCGGCGTTTTCGAACGGGAAGCGCACGATCGGCCGCATCGGCTTGGCCGAGTTTCCGTCGCCGCAGCACCTGCGCTTCGTGGACGGCGCGCTCTTCGCCGCGACGCCCGCTTGCGGCAAGCCGAGAACGGTGACGCCCGGCGGCGACGGCGGCCCGAAGCTGCACTTCGGAATGCTCGAAGAGTCGAACGTTACGATCATCGACGCGATGATGCAGATTCTAACGGCCCAGCGCGCCTACGAAGCGAATGCGAAGGGCGTCCAGGCCGCCGACGAGATGCTGCGCATCGCTAATAACCTCGAGCGAGCGTGAATCTGCTGCCGTGCCCGCTCGTAACCGCGCTTAGTCTTCGATCGCCTCTTGCATGATGGAGAGGTGGTCTCTTTGCGTCGCCTCGCGGCGAGTGTTGTGAAAGTTCGCCAGCTTCCAGCGGCCGCCGTCCCGCACGGCGAGGACGCTTGCGACGCTCAGAACGATCCCCTGCACCGGCCCTGAGGGGATGTCGAGGCGCGACGGAACGATAGCCAACACCGCGTTCGGCGCGATCGTTCGAATGCTTTCGATTTCGAACGTGACGGTGCTGCCCGCATAGGGGCCGTGAAAAATCTTATCGTGCAACGCGGCCACGGCCGGCCGCCCTTTGACGTGCATGCCCAGCAGGTTGATGAAGTCGACGTCGCCGGTGCACCATTGCGCGAAGGCGTGGCCGTCGCCGTTCCTCCAGGCTTCACGTAGGGCGTCGAGCGTCGTTTGGAGCTCTCGATTCGTCATGTCGTTCATCGTGCTCTCCTCGAAGGGCGTGGCCTTCGCGTAATCTCCGCGTGACGATCCGGCAACGATTAGGCGCTAGAGTCTCGATATGACTCACGTTCTCGGCCGTCGCGACTTTGCCCCTGCTGCGGCCGTTGGCGAGCGTGGATAGCGTCGCCGCGCGCCGCGCGGGCGAGATGATCGAAGGCTTTCTGCTGACGCCGATCCTGCGACCGATGATCGCGGGCGCCGGCGCGATCGGCGATTACGAGCTCGATCTGCTCGCCCACGAGATCGCGCGGCACGAGCGAAACGGTTTCGCCGAGCTCATCGCCGAGCGTCTCGAGCGAGAGCCGTGACCGATTCGACCGCGCGCGAGGAATCGGTTCGCGAGCTGCTTCCGCTCGTGCGCAGGCTGGCCCGGCGCCTGAAGCGGCTCGTTCCGACGCTCGACGGCGACGATCTCTTCGGCGACGGCTGCGTCGGCCTCATCCGCGCCGTGGATTCGTTCGACCCGCTGCGAGGGCCGCGCCTCGCCGAGTACGCGCGTTGCCTGATCGTCGGAGCGATGCTCAACGGCGTGCGCCGCATGGATCCGGTCTCCGAACGGGCGCGGCGCATCGTACGCGACGGCGAGAATCAGCGTTACACGCTCGCGGCTTCGCGCGGCGAGGTTCCGAGCGCGCGAGAGATGGAGGGGCGCTGCCCCGGCTACCGGCGAGCGATCGCCGCCGCCTATCGCGGGCAACCGCTCTCGCTCGATGCGCCGCTGCCGTTCGGCGAGTCGCTCGTGCAGGACTGGAGCGACGATCCCGCGCGGATCGTCGAGCGGCGTGCGGAGCGCGCGATGCTTGCGGAATTGATCGACGGTCTGCCGCAGCGGCTGCGCGAGGTCGTGCTCTTGCACTACTACCAGGGCACGTCGTTGCGAGCGGTCGGCAAGCGGCTCGCCGTCTCGCCGCAGCGCGCGTCGCAATTGCACGTCAGCGCGCTCGCCAAGCTCAAACGCGCGCATGCTCCGCCGCCTTGAGCCCGAAGAGGGCGCTGCCGCTCTCCCGCTCGCGCCCGGCGCCGGCCGTTCGGAAGCAATCGTTCCCGCGGTCGCCGAGGCCGAACTCGAAACGGCGCTGCTGCCGCACGACCAGCCGCGCTGGGTCAAGGATGCCGTTGCCGTTTCACAACGCGCTCGCGAGATCGTTGCGAGGCTGCGGCCGGTGGCGATTCGCGTGCTCTCGTTCTGGGATCACCGCGTCCGAAGCATCGTCGTCGGCGATCGCCGCGTCTATCTCGATCCCAGCGGCTGCTACCGCGCGGACGTGTAGGGAAAGAG
>DATKMJ010000050.1 GCA_035541935.1 Candidatus Binatia bacterium
GCCGCTCGCGCGACAGCGGCAAGAAGGCCAACGAATAAGAGTGCCGAGGCCCGCGTTCGCAATTTCTACGGAGTCCGTTGGATTTTGCACGCTTCTAGAGACGCCACGGCCCTGCTCTTGCCAGCGAGCCGCCTCTTATCCTCTTGGCGAAGCGACGAGCTTTTCGAGGCTGGCCCAATGCCGCGGATGCGGCACCTTGGCGCCAGACCGGATGCGCGAGCAGGCTGCGAGCGATAAGCCCGTCGCCGCTGCGATCTCCTTGAGCGAGAAGGCATCGAGCCTAGGCGCGATCTCGCGTTTGAACCACGCCTCGTCGCGCTGGCCCGGATGCTCGCGCGCCCAGCTGCGATTGCGGCGATGGCCCTCGGCGATCGCCTCGCCTCGCGCGCGGTTCACGACGGCGCTGCGGCGCGGATCGTCGCCTGCGGCGGCTTGTGCCGCGAGGGCTTTGCGCGCGGCTGAGATCGCACGGAGACCGTGCTCCCGGCGTACCCTTGGCATGCACGCGTCGCAATGCCGGCGCCTGCGCTTGAGCACCGGTTCGCCGCACATCGCGCACGCGATCGGTGAGCTTGGACGCGCTTCGACGGTTGGCGTACCCCATGCTCGCGTTGCATACGGCCGCGGCTGCGAGGCCTTGCGAGGCGTTGCGAGCAGCGGCGACCGCTCTGGACCGGGAATGCTTCGCCGCTTATTTACGCTCTTAGCGGAAACGGTGCGAGGCGCTGCGTGCTTGCCGAGTAGGGATTCACGGAAGGCTTGTGCGAGGCGTGCCGCGATCGGCCGCAGGCATTCGCGCCAATGCGGCAATGTGAGTGCGAGTTCGTGCGTTAGCGGCGCGGCGATCCGGCAAATGCCGTTCGGCAGCTCGCCGAAATCGCGAGCAGTGAACGTCCGATCTTCCAGCAGGTCGAGCAGAAAGGCGTCTACATCCGCGCGTACCGGTTCCATGGTGTCGAGCGCGAGCGAATCCCGATTCCGCTGATCGGCGTGCAGGCAGCCCATTTGCGGATCGCAGCCGTGGGCGAGGAGTGCGAGGCGAGCTTCGGACTCCACGCAGGCGAGGAGGTAGTTCCTCATGGCGTTGAGCGGCGAGGTAGCAGCGCGAGGCGCTCCGGTTAGTACTGAAGCGCGAGAATCAGTGCGCAGCCACCTTGCGGGGATGCGTGCGAGGTCGCTAGCGCGGAAGCGAATCCGCACGTCGCGCCAGGCCGGGAAATACAGCGCCGCGGCATTCGCTTCGATCACGCGCACCTGCTCGATCGAATCGGCTGATGCGAGCAAGCCTCGCAGCTTGTCGAACTCGCGCAGGTCGACGCCGAGCCGAACCAAGATGCCGCGCTGGCTGTCGAGTTTGCCAGCGATCAGCTCGCGCGCGATCGCGAGGTCCATGCCGTTCGCGACGGCGAGCGCCTGCGCGCGGCGGATCGGATGGCCGTCGTAGCCGAATGGCGCCGAGTGTGCGAGTACCTCGCCATCGCGGCCGATCTGCACCAACGCGGCGCCGATGCCTCGCAGCCATGCGAGCGCCTCTAGGGTGACGAAGCCTGCGTGGCCGATCAGAACGAGGCGCTCAAGGCCGCAGCCCGCGCGGTCGAGCGTCAGCGATCGGCGCTGCCTGCCGATCCCGTCCTCGACGCGCAGCTTACCGCGCCTCACGACGCGCAGCGCAATGCCGTAGCCGTCCACGACCAGGACGCCGGCACGGACTTGCAGCGGGGGATATAACGAAGTACTCTGCTCTTGCATCTGGAGCTAACTCCTCCATGGTGCGACGCCTCCGGTCCGCCACTAACGGGCCGGGGGCATCTTTAGTTGTTATGTGTTTTCGTCTATTTGAAAGTCTTCAGCGCTCGGCATTGCCGTGCGTTGCCATTTCCAGATGTCCTCGTCGAACATGTTGCTCTCCACTGGCTCCCCGAGGAAACCACCTTGCTTGTAGAGCGCGAGCCGCGCGTACTCGGCGTAGTTCTTGCACACGAAATCGCACCACTGGTGCATGTACTCCCCAACGATCGCGAGCCGCATCGCTCCGTAGAATCGATATTGAAAGACCGCTTGTGCGTCCTTAATGGGTTTGTAAGACCCAACGCCGACGTTTGAAGGCAGATGGGCAACCTCTGCCGCCGGGATCATCTTCGCGACCGCAAACGAGAGCTTCTCGTAAAATGGTGTGGTTTCGGGTCGCAACTTGTCGCCGCGACGTTGGAATAAAGCAATCGCCAGCAGGATCGCGCAGGCCATCGGTTTTGGAAGGGATATGATTCGGAGGATGCCTGCGCTGTTGCAAACGGTCGCGATGTGGTAGCGATGTCTGAGATTCGGCGGCGGCATCCGCAGATCGCCACCCGGCGGGAAACCGATTTCGCTGTACTGGAGCGTAAAGATGGCGCCTTGTGAATCGATGTCCACGCGATCCTCGTACGCCCAGGATGCTCCGAAGCGACAAAGTTTGTTGAGGTATTCGAGCACGGTCGGATAGTGCCGCGCATTCCACAGCGCGTCGATCGGCGACACGTTGACAGCGACTGCGAGCCGCACGAGCATGTCCGGGCCGGCGACAATCCGTTGCTGGAAGTACTGGCCGACCCGCGTGGCGTTGCGATAGCCGAGTCTGCGCGCGACCTCTCGCAGTGAAATCCCTTGGCGCTCTCGCTCATGGTCGAGCCAGCGCATGACCTTGTAGTTCTCGATGGTCGCCCGCCCGCGGTGGCGGTACGGCTTTCGAGGCTTCTTGGGCTCGCCTGCTGGACACATTTTCAATATCTATGTTCGAAAATGTCGCACCACAGACCTTGTAAACCCCTGTGGCAACTGGGTTACAATGGTGGAGGAGGGTCGGACACATGAAGCTCACCAGACTTGAACAGTACCGCCGGGCCCACGGCCTGTCCCAGGCCGCCCTGGCCGAGCGCCTCGGACACGGCTTCACGGCCAGCGCGATCTCTTTAATGGAAGGTCAGCGCCTCAAACCGAGCCTGCGGCAGCAGGAGCGCCTACGGGAGGTCTTCGGCGACCAGGCCGAGGCCATCCTCATGCCGGTCGATCCGGCTCAGGTTGCGGCGCCGACTGAAGACCGCTCGTGAACGCCGCCGATCGGGAGCGCATCGAGGAGATGCTCCTCGAAGACCCGCCGCCATCGTGCCGAGCTGTCTCGCGCGCGACGGGCTATTCCGACTGGACGATTCGCAAGATCTCGCGCGCACTCGACGGCGATCCACGGCCGATGCGGCGCTCGCGCTCGCAGGGCTTCAGTCAGAGCGACAACGAGGCTCCGGCTGCAGGCGGATGGATCGTACTCGCGGTCGTCGTCGGCTGTCTCGTTTTGATGATTTGGGCCGGTGCGCGCTGGACGCCGCCGCCGGAAACGTGACCCCGCATGCGTCCACGACCATACATAAGGAAGGAACTCAGGTGAAAAGTGAGCCAACGCGCGGCAAGCGCGATTCTACGGCTTCGCACGATGCGGACGAGTTTTCGTTTTCTGGTATCGCGCTTTTTGCCGAAAAGGACGAGTACCTCGAAAAAGGACTCATCTTCACGATCAAGGCCATCGAGTACCAAGAAACTGCGGGCTTTGAAGGAGCCCCGCGGTGGGCGATTACGGTAGCGCCCAGCGACGGAAGGCCGGACGAGATCATCACACTTCAGGCCAACGAGAAGCGCGATCAGCAACTGCAAGCCGCCGAAAAGCACATTGCGGCGCGCGGTCCGATCCATAACGTTCGGTTAGCGAAGCGCGGTAAAGCCTTCTACTTCGACACGGTAGCCGAGGCTAAGAAAACCGCTTAGTGTCATCAATGACGGAGGGCCGGCGATTGCACTCGACCGGCCCCCAAGGATTCTTTGACTATGTCCAAGCGTAAAGCAAAGACCCGCAAGGGTCAAGTGAGACGCAAGCCGCGAACCGCGGCGCAGTACTTCGCGCAGCCCAAGCGGCGCAAAGAGACGCAGCTCAAGGTCGCACACGTCGTCGCGGAAATGCGGACGGGGAAGGCTTCCCTGCGCCAGGCATCACGCGAGCAGGGTATTTCCCCGGCGACGGTCTTACGCCACGCAAAGGCGGCGCTGCACAAGACTTCCCGTGGCACGTACGCGGCGCGACGATCGGACCGGCTGCTCCGGGTCCTGGTCCTACCGACGCCCGACGGCCTGGCGGAAATCGCCACGACCGACTCGCGCGCGGCGACGCTCGTCGCCGAGTACTGGAACGCCGTCAATCTCTTTCTTGCCACCGGCGACGCCGGCGATCTCGCCCGCTTCGAGGGCGCCTCCATTACCGACGCGCAGGGCAACGCCGTACCGCTGCTGACCGATCTAGACGAACTCGAACGGCTTGGCTCCGCGGGCGTTCTTTCTTTCCAGTCGCTTTACGCGAGGGCCAGCTAGTGACGCAGCGTCGATCGAACGATCCAATAAGAACCGGAGCGCGCAAGGCGAAAGCCCAGCGGCAGGTCGGCCAGGGCGCCTTCTGCGTCGACTGCGGCGATGCGGAGACACTCGTGAAGCGCAGCCGCCCGAAGCGCTGCATTACCTGCTACGCAGCGCACAAAACGAAGAAGACGACGGAGGGGCATCACATCGCCGGCAAGGCGAACTCGCCGATCGAAATCGAGGTTCCGACCAAGGATCACCGCGCCCTCACCGAAGCGCAATACGAATGGCCACCGGGAGCTTTAGGCAACGCCGACGGCAGCCCGCTGATCGCCGCTGCCGGGTTCCTCGATGGCACGGCCGAGTTTATCGAGCAGCTAATCGTTCGCGGCCTCCATTACATTGCGGAGTTCCTTCGCAAGCTCGACGCATGGTTACGCGACCACTGCGATCAGTTGTGGTGGAAGGGCACGGAGTTCGACGGATGGCAGCCGATATAACGCCGGATGCACTCAAGCTCGCCATCCGTTGCTACCCGCAGCCGCAAGACGAACGCAAACGGGGCAAGCTGCGGCACTGGCGCCGGCCGACGCGCATGCTCGTCTTCGATACCGAGACCCGAACCGATACGGCACAGGCGCTCACCTTTGGCGGATACCGGTATTACGACAGCGGCATCTGCTTAGAAGAAGGCCTCTTTTTCGGCGACGACCTGCCGCGCGCCGATCGCGCGAAGCTCGAAACCTACGTCGCGACGCATGCAGCTGCGACCGATCGACGCCGCGGCGTCGCGCAGCTGAAACTGCTCTCGCGGCGAGATTTTCTCGGTAAGCTCTACACCGCCGGCTACGACGGCCGCGCGCTGATCGTCGGCTTCAACCTCCCGTTTGACCTCTCACGGCTCGCGGTCGATTTCGGCAACGCCAAGGACAAGCGGTTTGCAGGTGGCTTCTCCTTGGTAATTTGGGACTGGGTTGATAAGCAGGGCGCCCGCCGGACCAATAAGTATCGGCCGCGCATTGCGATCAAGCATATCGACAGTAAGCGCGCCCTGAAGGGTTTTACGGGAACGCTCGACCCCGATCCGGTGGATCTGATTCCCGAAGGTTCGGAGACCGGCGAGCCAGAGGACGACTCCAAGTTTCGCGGCCACTTCCTCGATCTGCGCACGCTGACGTTCGTGCTGACCGATCGCGGCCATACGCTGGAGTCGGCCTGCAAAGCCTTCGGCGTGGAACAACGCAAGCTGAAGGTCGAGCGACACGGCGCCGTGACGCCGGCCTACATCGAGTACAACCGGCAAGACGTCGCCGCGACGGCGGCGCTGGCGTTCAAGCTGCTCGAAGAGTACGACCGTTTCGACGTGGGCCTCCAAGAGACACAAGGCTACTCGCCGGCATCGCTCGGCAAGGCCCATCTCCGCAAGATGGGAATCGCGCCGATCTTGGAGCGGCAAACGTTCCCGAAGCGTTATCTCGGCTACGCAGAGTCCGCGTTCTTTGGCGGCCGGACCAGCGCCCATATCCGCAAGGTTCCCGTCCCGGTCGTCTACACGGATTTTTTGTCCATGTACCCCACGGTCAACGCCCTGATGGGACTGTGGAACTACCTCGTTGCGGAAACCGTGGAACCAGTCTCCATGGAAGTCTCCGCCATCACGAGTTTTCTCCGCACAATTACACCGGAAACGCTGTTCGATCCGGAGACGTGGACGAAACTTTCCGCGTTCGCCCGGGTGATACCGGATGGAGACATCCTTCCGACGCGCGCCACGTACAGCCTGGAAAGCAACGACTACCAGGTTGGTCTCAACTACGCGTATGCGACGAGTCCAGAACCCGAGGACGGGCTCTGGTACGCGCTACCCGATCTCGCGGCCTCGGTGCTGCTCACCGGCCGCGTTCCGAAGGTCGTGGAAGCCTTCCGCATCGTCGTCAAGGGGCAGCTGTCCACGCTACGGCCGATCACCTTGCGCGGCGCCGTGGCGGTCGATCCGCGGCGCGACGACTTCTTTCGCCGGGTGATCGAAGAGCGCAAGCGTCTCGCGAATAACCCAAACCTTACGGATGACGAGCGCAAACGGCTCGACAAGGCGCTGAAGGTTCTTGCGAACGCAACGAGCTACGGCATCTTCGCCGAGATGCTCCGCCAGGAGACCACGAAGAAGCAGGCCGTTACGTGCTACGGCATCGACCCCAAGCCGTTCGACTGCAGCGTTTTACATCCCGAGAAGCCGGGCGAGTACTGCTTCCCGCCGCTGGCGTCGCTCATTACCGCGGCGGCCAGATTGATGTTGGCGTTATTGGAGCGCTGCGTCACCGACCTCGGTGGGACCTACGCGATGGAAGACACCGATTCCATGGCGATCGTCGCCACGCAACGCGGCGGGCTGATCGAGTGCCCCGGCGGTCCCGATCGCAAGCGCGGGAAGCCGGCGATCCGAGCGCTCTCGTGGGCGCAGGTCGACGCAATCGCCCAGCGCTTCGAGGCGCTCAATCCGTACGACCGCGGCGCGATCGGCGGCTCGGTCCTCAAAATCGAGGACGACAACGTCGACCTGAGAACCGGCACGCAGCGCCAGCTGTGGTGCCTGGCGATTTCCGCCAAGCGATACGCCCTTTTCGTTCGTGATCGGAAGGGTGAGCCGACGCTCTTGCGCGAGGGCGTCAACAACAAGGAAGATCGCTACTCCGAGCACGGTCTCGGGCATCTGCTCAATCCGATCGATCCGCAAAGTGACGATCGCAGTTGGATCGCACAGGCGTGGTTGGCAATCGTGCGCCGATCGCTGGGGC
The DNA here is from genome assembly GCA_035541935.1 of Candidatus Binatia bacterium. Classification (GTDB taxonomy): domain Bacteria; phylum Vulcanimicrobiota; class Vulcanimicrobiia; order Vulcanimicrobiales; family Vulcanimicrobiaceae; genus Cybelea. The sequence goes on from DATKMJ010000050.1 coordinate 7,170, forward strand.
TGCCTACCAAGTCGCTGCCCTTCGAGAAGCGGGTGGCCGTTGGGCGGACGACGGTGAGCAGCCCAGCCGTGATGAAGGCGCTCAAAACGCTCAACGAAGGGAAGCCCTACACCAAGCAGATCAAGCCGTTCAACTTCATCATTAGCTGCCATGTGCGCAAGCTCGGCCATCCGATCGGAGCCCATCCGGAGAGGTTCCACCTCATTGCTCCTTACGAGACCGACCCGCGCAAGTGGGAAGCGATGCGGTGGATCGAGCAGTACTCGAAGCCCGTGAAGCGGTACCGCATCAGCGCCTCAGCGCCACACGGCTCGCGAACCATGGCGCGGGTCAAGTGCTACGGCGACCTGCTACGCGAGTACGAGTACCACCCGGAAGCCAAGTGCGCGGACGCTGTGGGCGCGCCCTGTGGGAAGCAAACCGTCGGGCTGCTCGGCCGGCGCCATATCGCGATCGACGGCTTCGTCTACATCGGCAAGGAGTCCAACAAACTGGAACAGGTCGAAGAAGGCGGTGTCCCGGCCGAGAGTGACGTTTATACAGTCTACGCCGATCCAAGCCGCGACGAGTGGGAGAATAAGTGGCTGCCGATGCTGCGATCGACGCCGGTTCCGC
>DATKMJ010000051.1 GCA_035541935.1 Candidatus Binatia bacterium
TCGTCTATCCGGCTGCGTTGACGCGCGACGCCGGGCCGGACGCGAGGGCGTTTCTCGATTTTCTGAGCAGTCAGGATGCGCGCGCGATTTTTGAAAAAGACGGATTCATCGTCCTGGGAGCCCGCCCGTGAGAATTCGCACTCCACTTCTGTGCGGAGCGGCGCTAGCGCTGATCGCCCGACCGGCGCTGGCGGACGATGCCGCCATCCTGAAGCGGCTGGACGCGCTCCAGCACATGATGGAGCTGCAGCAAAAGCAGATCGCGGCGCAGCGCGACGAAATCACCTCCCTGAAGACCGCGCTCCGCCGCAAGGGCATCAAGGCCGTCGCGCCCCAGGCGGAGCCCGCCGAAGCGACGCCGCAGGCCCCGTCCACCGAGGTCGAGGCGCGGGTCGCGCAACAGCAGGTGGCGATCGACGATCTGGTTGGCAAATTCGCGGCCCTCGAGGACCGTACGCGCGTCGAGAAGGCGGACAAACCCGTCTGGAGCATCGCGGGCGGGCGGCCGAGCGTGACGTCGGCCGACGGACGATTCTCGCTCGCGATTCGCGTGCTCGGACAGTACGACACAGGCTATTTCATGCAGAGCGCGCATGCGCTTCAGCTTGCGGCGGCGAACGGGCCCGACCTTTCGAGCGGCTCGAACTGGCGCCGCGCGCAGCTGGGCGTGCAAGGCAAGCTGTTCGGAGACTGGAATTACTTTTTCAATTATGAATTCGGCAGCGGCGTGTCGAGCGGCAACGAGCTGCAAGGTCGCATCCAGCAGGCTTATGTGGAATATGCGGGGTTGGCGCCCTTCCTGTTCCGCGTCGGCGCCTACCCCTGGAGTGCAAATCTCGAAGATGCGACCGGGGCGGCCGACGTGATCTTTCTGGAGCGCAACGCGCCATCCGATCTGTCGCGCAGTCTCGCCGCCGGCGACGGACGCGACGGTATCGGCGTCATCTATGCGGGCGAGTCGCTGTTCGCCTCGTTCGCCTACACAGGCGGCAAGGCAGCCGACACGAGCCTGTTCTTCGATGAGCAGCAGGCGGTCGTTGGCCGCGTCAGCGACGTTTTCTACTCCGACCAGGACTGGAAGCTCCTGCTCTCGGGAGCGGGCACCTACGTTTTCCACGGCGGCGACGCGACCGCGGGCGCCGGCTCGGCGCAGAACATCACGCTGCAGGACCCGCCGGAACTCACGATCGACGACAACAGCAACAAGCTCGTCTCGACCGGCGCGATTAACACCAAGAGCGCCTGGAACTACGGCATCGAAGGCGCCGCAGAATGGCGAAGCGTCTACAGCCAAGCCGGCTATTTCGGTTACGGGCTGCAGCAGCGCGCGGTGGGCGCACCGACGCTCGATTTCAACGGCTGGTACGCGCAAGCAAGTTGGATCATAACCGGCGAAAGTCGCCCCTATAATGCTGCGAACGGTTCGTTTTCCAATCCCAAACCGCGCATCCCCTTTTCACTCGACGGCTGGGGACTCGGCGCATGGGAGATCGCCGCGCGCTACAGCGACCTCGATCTGAACGATCATGCGGGCGTGCTCGGCTCGGCGGTTCCCGCTGGCGGAATACGCGGCGGTGATCAGCGCATCTTTACCGCAGCCTTGAACTGGTATCCGAACGGCGCTCTTAAATTCTCACTGCAATGGCAGGACGACCAGATCAGCCGCATCGGCACGATACCGGCAGGCTTCGGTCACGGCACCCTGAACAATGCCGAGGTGGGGCAGAACTTCACGACGTTCGCCTTCCGCTCGCAGATCGCGCTGTAGGGTCCGACGATGATTCGTACAGTCTGTTGTTCGCTGGCGCTGCTGATGTGGACCGGCGCAGCATTCGCGGATCCGGTTTGCACGAAGCTCGCTTGGCCGCTTGATGCGGAGCGCGCGCGCATGAACGCGACCGCCGACGTCGTCGAATCGGGATCGATGGTGCGAGGCACGCAGGGGAACGTTTTCATTCTCGCGCTTAAGCACGGCGCCGGTCTGCCCGTCGCTTCGCAGAGATCGACCGATCCGGAGAAATTCTCCGGCTTCGCGATCCTTCCGCTTCCTTCTGCCGGCGACTATTTCATTTCCTTGTCTCAGGAAGGATGGATCGACGCTATCCAGAACGGCGTACCGGCCGCATCCACGGCCCACGCCGGCGATCCGAACTGCCCCGGTTTGCGCAAGAGTGTGCGATTCACGCTTTCCGCGTCTCCGCTGACCCTTGAGATCAGCAACGCAACGTCCGACCGGATCGTCGTCGCGGTAACGCGGACACACAGCTAGCCGGGAGCAGTTAGCCGCCATCGGGGCCGGGTCGAGCGCTCATCGTCTCTCGGGCGCCGCGCGCAAGGCGGCGACCTTGCGGGACGCGATCAATGCCGCAATCATCGCTGCCGATTCGCGGGGGTTGCTGGTGGCAAACGATCGTAAGCGCAAAAGATTTCAGCCGCTTTATCTCCTACTTCTCATTCCCTATCTCGCCATGATGTGGGTGCCGTCTTACAACCGGATCGAGCCCGCACTCTTCGGCATTCCCTTCTTCTACTGGTATCAGATGCTCTGGATCGTGCTGGGCGCGGCGGTGATGTTGCCGATCTATCTTCGCGAAGAGCGCCGCACGTGACGCAACCGAACACGCCGGCCGTTGCGATCTTTGCCGGTCTCTTCGTCTTCGTGACCGTGCTGGGCTTCTTCGCCGCGCGCTGGCGCCGCGGCGATCTCAATC
>DATKMJ010000052.1 GCA_035541935.1 Candidatus Binatia bacterium
TCGATCCTCTACACCGAGACGCCGTCCCAGCACGGCATAGATGGAAACCAAAGCTCCCCAAACGCGCAGAGCCTGCTCAGCGGCTCGTACTCGATTCCCTCGAAAGCCAATGCCTACTACTACGACTTCGATGGCAACCAGGTTAAGGTCATTACACACAAGGGTTGTAGCTCGAACACCTCGTGTTCCCCTACGTCCAAGACCGTATGCACCAACGAGAATACGAACCCTTTAGGCACGACCTGCAAATATTACGACGGGCTCGACCGGCTCGTGGAGACCGCGGAGCCCTACGATACGCGCAGCTTTTCCGGCGGTCAGGCGTACGAGTTCTACACGTTTCGCTGGATGAACCGGTACATCTATGACCTCTCGCAGGCCGGCGGTTCGGCCGCGCTCACGATCTCCGATAGCACAGGCACGACGAACAGTTTCGCTGCCTACGGCAGCCTCTACAAGACGAAAGAGTTTCTGCCGCAGATTTCGGGGATGGTCGCAAGTTTGAATAACGGTCCTTACTCAAGCGGCGGTTGGAGTGACGTTCGCGGCACGAGCTTTGACGGACTCGACCGGCCGCTCAAGAAATTCGAGCTTGCTTTCGGCACGGCCCCGGTGACGAAGAATACCTACGACGCGTCCGGTCAGTATGACCTGCTCAGCCAGACAACCAACGCCGTCGGACAAATCACAACGTATGCCTACGACCATATCGACCGCCTCAACCAGGTCACGTTCAGCGGCACCAGCCCGCTCGCCGATGGCCGAAGCTATACATACGATGCGGACAGCAGAACGGCGACGGCGACGAACTCTCAGCTCGGGACCTTGAGTTACGTCTACGATGTCGATGGCGATATGACGAGCGTGACGGAACCCGCGCAGGCGGGAGCCCAATCGCTGATCTGTTACGCGTATTATCCCGACGGTATGCGTGCGTATCTCGGGATCGGCGAACCCAGTCTTGACAGCTGCGGCACGAATACGAACGGCATCACGGCGCAAAATCCAAGCAATGGTGGCATCCGCCAACCACAAATCTTCAGCTACGCGTATACCGAAGATGGCCTGCTCGGAACGCAGCTTGTAAATTGGGGTAGCAATCACGAGACGTTTTCATGGACATATACTCCGAGCCAGCGTGAGACGAGCGAGACCGATCCACTCTATCAGCAGGTCGCATATCAGCCGCCGAACGGTAGCACCCAGATTCGATTCGGGGAGAAGACGTATCAATACGACCAGTACGGCCGCGTAAGCCAGTTAGTGTTTCCCGCAGGATACACAGAATCCAACCCGGTCTACGATTACGACGACGAGCTCGCTGGCTATGCGCAGGGCGTACCGCAGCCTACGATCACGCGCTACCTTACGCTGAATGCCAGAGGCGAACTCCTTGGTGATTTTCCGCAACAAAATCCGCCGCCGGGAAGCACGTGGGCGCAGGGGCCGACCTATTCGGCAAACGGCGCGCAACTAGGCAATGGAAGTTTCTGTACGGGGACCGCTCCGGTACAGGCCCCACCAAACGCGCTGCAAATCGACGTCAGAAGCAATATGGTGATGGCGATTGTCAATCCCCAGTGTGCGCAGGGCAATCAAAACAACTGGGTTTACACATACGATGGCGCGGGCCGTCAGGTCGCTGTCCAGGGGATCTCGACAACCGACTATGACGCCGAGAACCATGTCTCGGACACGACCGCTAGCCCGCCCGGCTCGGCGCTTTGGGGACCCGACACGCATCAGCGGGTCGATACCTATGGGGGCGCAGCAAGCACGGCGCACTGGGACGGCGATACGATTCTGTTTTCCAGCTTAAGCTCGGGCTCCCCGATTCTGTATATCGGAAAGTTGGCGACGATGGACTACACCGGGGACATCACCGTCATCGACCGCGATCAGAGCGGGGCAAAGGTCACTGCTCATGGCTATCAGTCGGGTAACCTCGGATTGCCGCCCTGGATAACCAACGGGAACTGGTACGATGGGTGGTCAACGGGAACCGTGCGGACGCTTTACGTCTATAAAGCCCAGAAGACGTACCCAGTTCAGCTCTTCCCCGGCAACTGCAACGTGACCGATACGCAGAATAACAACTACTACACTTGCCCGTCCAATTCGGATGGCGCGTTCGCCATGAAACGGGCAGACGGCTATGCAATGATTGGAGGGCTGGTTCAGGGGGCCCGCACGTACGACCCGACCAGCGGCCAGTGGCTCACGCCCGATCCGTACGCAGGCGATGTAAGAGATCCTATCTCGCAGAAGCCCTTCATGTGGAACGGTAACAACCCAGTCGAGTGGAACGATCCGAGTGGCTACTGCACTGATCCTCCCCCGGGTCAGCCGCGTAACGGCTGTCTCGGCGGTATTGACTGGCCCTTAAATATGCGATTTGGGAACACACTGCAAGGCGTTCTCGACTTCGTCGTGATTCCGCAGGCGCGTATTGAAGAAATTGGCTTCTCGCTGGCCGAGAGATTCGGCAGCGGACCTACGAGAATGGCGTTCGCCAACCTCGAATCTGGAGGCCTCAGAGGCCTGCAGAATGGGATAAAAACTCTGGAGCGCAGAATCGCGGAACATCAAGAGAAGATCAGTGAAGCCGTTGAAAGGGGCGGCGCGGACTCAGGCAACTATATCTCATCGATGCAGACTGAAATGAAAGCATTTGAAAACAACCTTGGCGCGCTGAAGGCGTTAGCGTCCGACATCGAAAACGCTGTAAACGAGGCTGCACAAGTTGGCGGAAGCTTGCTCCGGGATTCGGAAAAGATGTACTGAAGACACCGATGGACGCGCTGCAGAGACGCTTCGAAAGCACAGTTATCGATAACAAACACGGCTGCCTGGCGAGCCGCAATTGGGCGCCCTGAGAAATGGTTTTATGGATGTAGATTTGATTTGGCTCCGCATAACGGCAACCTCGCACGACGCCAGCGGCTTGCGGGCGTTGCTAGATCCCGTTCCCGGAGCTTCTAGCGTTGGTGTGATCTTGCATGCCGAGTTAAGCAATACTCAGCTTCAAATAATCGCTGAGAGGCTTTTGGCTCCAAGTGTAAGGCTGCTCGCCGTACTTGGACCGGCGGCCGAAACGCTTCACGACCTGTTGGACCGCGAAAAACTTCGCGCCTCAACGGATAGTGTAATTACGGTCTGGGACGCGAGTGGTAGGTTATCAGACTTCCTGGAGGCGTTAACATTTACTTACCGCGGCTTGATGGATGTGGAGGACCAGGGCCGTAAGACCGTAGTTTATTATATATCCGATCGGGGCTCAATCCCAGAAGAGCTTCGAGGCGCGGTGGAGCGCATGAGGATGACAAGGATCAGAGATCTTCGCGAAATGACAAGCACTTTCTTGGCGATTGATCGAGACACTCAAATCGAGCCCCGCGAGGCCGGCACTGCAAGTACAAATGGTCAGGGCTGCGATTAGACCTTATCCGGTCACGATGCCGATCTGGGCGGCCTTTGCTCTTTTTCGCCGCGGCGATCCGCCGGCGCGTTGCCGGCGCGGCCGTCGACGTACCAATCGGCGTGCCCTGAGCCGTCGGGTTTATCGGGGCAGCGGACCATGAGGTGGACGCCGTCGATCGGCCACGACCACTCCTTCGCGTCGCCATACCACCAGGCGTCCCACATCGCGCCGGGCGGGACGTCGCGCAGCGCGAGCAGCGCGCCGGTGTCCGCCCGCCGGTAGATTTCGTCCATGAATACCTGCCGGGGATCATCGTCTACGAAGCGATAGTCGCAATGCTCGCATTTGGCCGGCCAGCGCGCATCGCCCGCGAAGAGCTCCACCCGATCGGCGCCGCCGAAGTCCATGAAGCCGTATTCCGAATCTTCACGCGAGCGGATCTCAAACGGGACGTCGTCGATCGGCGCCTGCGCATTGTGATAGCCCCACGGCTTGCAAACATTCCCGTCGGAACCCTCACGCGAATAGCGGCGCAGCGATCGCCGAGCCGTGCGCGTCGGCTCCAGCCAAAAGCATTGAATCACCATGTGCGCCTACCGCAGCGGCTGGTAGCGGCCGGTCTGCTGGGTACCGATAAGCATCGCCGGAATCGCCGAGCCGGTCACCGGGCCGCCGAAGAGGTCCTGGCGCAGCTCGGCCTTGAGCTGCTTGAGCGCAGCGGCGTAGGCGCTCGCATCGGTCCGGTACTCGCCCTGCGCGAGCAAATAAAGCCGGTTGTAGTCCATGAGCACGACGTCGATGATGTCGTACTGCACGCGCTTGAGCACCGAGAGGTCGTCGAACTGCACCGTCTGCGCGCGAGCAAGGTGTCCCAGCAGGTCGCTATCAGAAAACGCCGTGGCACAGGGGTTGCTACAGGAGATTATCCCGTGAGGCCTACCCGGAACTGCCAGGCTGGACGTTCGACATTGATGAGATCTCCGCAGGGTTGTATCAGGTCAAAGCTGTCAGTGCCGCCAATCGAGTCATCTCCGCAAAGGGGATCGCCCCCTATGCGCTTATCGACGAAGTTAAAGCCAAAGGAGCTTCCATCTCGTCGAGTGATGACTAGTAGGAATACGAACGTAAACAGGGTCGCCTTTGGCCCTGACCGGATTCTGGACCGGCGGCCTGCCCGCCTAAGATCTTGTGGCCTACATTTGGCCCACGTTCCGTAGGCTACCGGCGACGACCCGCGAGAACACGGATACCGGCAGCATCCTTAACAGCGCCTATTTCTGTTGTCATCAGTAGTCTCGGGTTGCGCCGCCGTATCGCTTTCGATTCCCGTTAGCGCCTTTGCATTGCATCGCGGCTTTGTACTGAGCTAATGCGATGCCGCTGGCTGTTTCCAAACTAGACCTTCCTTAGTCGCTGTCACGCCCCCGAGCGCAGCGGTTAAGGACCCCATGAGCGCACGCTTCTGCTCATAACTAGCGGCGTCGTAGCGGTTCCAAAAGCCGGATAGTAACTGCCTCGCCTGCTTGACGGTACGCCGGCCTTCGTCGATTCGTCCAAGCCGCGCTCTAAGTTCGTTTAAACGGTGTTGCTCAGTTTGCAACTTCTCGGCTATACGTGCCAGCTGGCGACCCAGATCAGTAGACGCAAGAGAGCTCGCTAGGGCCAGATCCCATGCACGATTGCGTTGTGTTTCGATCACTTCTGGAGCCGTGGAGTGTTCTAGAGACGCGATCTCGCGGCGAATTCCGGCTAAGTCCTTTCCAAGTGGCTCGCTTTCAACCCACTTGCGTAGCAATGATTCGGAGGCTTCCAGTCGCCCAACATCCCGTCGAAACCACGCCTCCATCTGGTCCGCATTGATGTTCACATTGCAAACGGTGCATCCGTAATACCGAACTCTTCTTCCGTGATAAGTAGCGGTTTGTCCGGATGCAAGCTTCTTGTGGTGGACGCCAGTACTCGAACGCCCATGGAATGATCGCTGGCAACCCGCGCACTTCACTGCACCGGAAAGGGGATATTCGGCTTTGCGGTCACAACGCCATCGCGGCTTTCGAGCTAACATTTCCTGAACTTGGTCAAAAAGCTTCGAGCTGACGATCACATTGCGGTACCGGCGTTGTCGCAGCAGCTTTAGAATGCGATTATACTCCCATCTGTGCCCTACGCCGTGCCTACGACGGGGCACGCGCTCCTGAACCTCGGGGTTGCCGTCCGAGTCGACCTTTCCGGTCATCACCAGATGAGGTGGCGCCCCTTGTTTAAAGCGTTCGGCGATGACGTGCGAACCGATTCCTGATGCGTACCACTCAAATGCGTTGCGGACCCATGTTGGGCTATCGCCTTCCGCGGGCATGTCTCGCTCGTGCATCGGATCGCCACGTACGCGCCCTAGCTGTAAACCGTAGGGCACTTTGTTCGAGGTAGGCTTTCCCTCGCGCTTACGGCGCTCCCATGATGCCTTTATGCGGTTGCTCCTTGCCTCGTTCTCTGCTTCACCTCCCATGCTTTGCCCCACAAGCGCAGCGCGCTGGGCAAACGTGTCCGCCTTGACGATGCCGACATCGCGGACGAAGAGTTCGACCCTTAAGCTTCTGAGGGTGCGAGCAACAACAAGCGTGTCCGTCATGTCGCGGGACAGCCGATCGAACGACGTGACAGCAATCTGCTTTGGACGCTTTGTGGGCGGCAGCCGTTCTAACTCCGCTATGAGCTTTTGGAACACGGGTCTACCGATTACGGACTTAGCCGAAGCTCTTTCCGGGAACAGTTGAACCGTCTCACCCAAACCGCCAGCATATCCTCGGGCCCATCGCGCTTGCTCCTCGAGCGATAGCTCCTGTTCGCCTTTGGCCGTCGAGACCCGGAGGTACGCCCAAATCCCCTGTGGCATGCCGGCACTTTCTCGGTGCTTGTTTTAATTCCTTCATGGTCGCCGTGCGGATGCGAGAGCACGATCGCGTCGAGCGCGTGGATGCCGTGGCGCAGCAGAAACGGCACGACGATGCGCTCGCCTACGGCTTCGGCGACGGAGCCGCTGCTCTGCCCGCCGCGCTCGAGCCGACCGCCCGCATCCACGAGCAAGGCGTGACCGCGCGGGGTCTGCACGACGATCGCATCCGCCTGCCCGACGTCGAGCACGGTGATGCGCAGCCCTCCGCCGGCGGCGCGCGGCGGCCAGAGAACGTACGCGGTCGCGAGTGCCAGGAGCGCGACGGCAAGCGTCCGTGCGCCGCGCGACCAGAGCGCCGGGGCGGCGAGCAGTGCGGCGTCATAGGCTGCGACGCACCACGCGGGAGCCGGCGTCATCGGGAGCGCCGCTCCGGGCAGCGCGCCGACGAGACGCACGACTGCGAGCATCCACGCCAGCAGCCACGAATTGACGTTCGCGCATGCCTGCGCGAGCGGCGCGCACCACGCGAGCGCGAGCTGCGCGGCGCCGAGTGCCATCGTCGCGGCGACGCACGGAACGACGGCGAGGTTCGCCGCGACCGCGTAGGGCGTGAACTGCAGGAACGCCGTCGCGCCGAGCGGCCAGATGCCGATCTGCGTCGCGATCGAGAGGACGAGCGCCTCGCGAACGCGCGGCGGCAGCTCGACGCGCGCCTCGATCCAACGTTCGAGCGGTCCCGCGAGCGTGAAGATCGCCGCGACGCACGAAAACGAGAGCGCGAACGAGATCGTCGCCACGCTCTGCGGGCGGGCGAAGGAGATAATCAGCGCCGCAAACGCGAGCGCGTTCCACGAGAGCGTCGCGCGACCGCACGCGCGCGCCGCCAGCGCGGCGCTCGCCATCGTCGCCGCGCGCACGCCGGGGAGTTGCATTCCGCTCCACCACGCGAAGAGCCAGACCGCTGCGATCGCGATCGCGCACGTCGCACCTCGAGGCAGCGCCGCGATCGTCAACGGCGCGAGGCAGAGCGCCGCGACCGCGCCGACGTGCAATCCGGCCGTCACGAGAACGTGCACGGTTCCCGTCTCTTGAAACTCCGCGCGCAGATCGGGTGGGAGCGCGGCGCGCTCTCCCCACAGCTCGCCGGCGACGACCGATGCGTCCGGCTCGCCGAGCCGCTCGCGCAGGCGGTCGCGCGCCCACGCGTGCGCTCGCGCGAGCATCGTCGCCGGGTCGAATGCGTCCTCCGGCAAGATCGCCACGACGGATGCGGCGTCGAGTCGGCCGTCGAGGCCGCGCTCGCGTTCGATATCGCGCTCGCTCGGCTCGGCGGGATTGCGCGGATCGTCGAACGGCTCGAGCCGTCCGCGAAGCACGACGCGCGTTCCGGGTTGCGGTGCCTCGCCGCGCACTCGCGCTAGGACGCGCAGTCCGCCGTCGAGCGCCGCGGTTATCTCCGTCGAGCCGTCGCCGGCGTCGTTCGCATCGAGGAGCGTCGCACCGTAGCGCGCGGTGCGCTGTTCGGCCAACGCGCGCGTCTGCGCCCAGCGCATCCCCGAATTGAGCGCCGAGAGGGCAAGGACGATCGCGAGGAGCGCCTGCAATCGCGGCCCACAGCGCCGGCTCGCGCTCGCGGCGGCGAGAACGGCCAGGCCACAGTAGACGCAGAGGCGGAGCTCGGGGCCGGCCGGCGCCGCGGCGGCCGTTCCGAGTACTGCGGCTGCCGAGCAGAGAAGGAGCGCGAACGGCGGCATCGCCGCTCTCCTGCGACGTCTGCAAGAAGAGGAAAGCAGTGCGGATCATCGTTACCGGCGGGGCCGGATTCATCGGATCGCACGTGGTCGACGCGTACGCTGCGGCCGGCCACGAGGTGCTCGTCGTGGACTCGCTCTGGGAACACGGCGGCGGGCGCCGCGAGAACGTGCCGAAAGGCGTCGCGTTCGTGCAGACCGACATCCGCGACGAATCGCTCGGGCGCGTCTTCGCCGGCTTCAAACCGGAGATCGTCAACCACCACGCCGCCCAGCACTCCGTCGCGATCTCGTCGCGCGACCCGGTCTACGATGCCGAGGTCAACGTCGTCGGCCTGCTCAACGTGCTGGAATCGGCGCGAGGCGCCGGAGCGCGCAAGGTTATCTACGCATCGAGCGGCGCGACCTTCGGCACGCCCGAGCGGCTGCCGATCACGGACGATACGCCGCAGCGCCCGACCTCGCCGTACGGCATCACGAAGATGGTCGGCGAGCACTACCTGCGCTTCTACAAAGACACGCATGGGCTCGACTTCACCGCGCTGCGCTACGGCAACGTCTACGGCCCGCGCCAAGATCCCAACGGCGAGGCCGGCGTCATCGCAATCTTCATCGGCAGATTCCTCGCGCGCAACGGCGTACGCATCGATTGGGACGGCGAGCAGACGCGCGATTACGTCTACGCCGGCGACGTCGTGCAGGCGAACCTAGCGGCGCTCGATCGCGCCGGCGGCGAGTGCTGCGTGATCGGAACGGGCATCAAAACGAGCGTCAACGAGATCTACGCCGCGCTCGTGAAACTGACGGGCTTCGAGGCGCCGATCGAGCGCGGGCCGCAGCGCCCCGGCGACGCGCGCGACGCGCAGTTCGACGCGGCCCGGGCGCGCGAGCGGCTGGGTTGGACGCCGCAGACGAAGCTCTCCGACGGAATCGCTGCAACCTACGAGTACTTCGAGCGGCTCGCGCGCGGCGCGTAAATGGAGCGCTTCGCGGCGACCGCGCAGCGGATCGCCGAGCAGCCGGCAAAGCTTGCAAAGATCGAGCTGCTCGCCGAGTATCTGCGATCGCTCGGCGACGCCGATCTGCTCGCCGCGGCGCGGTTTTTCACCGGCACGCCGTTCGCGGCGCGCGATCGCCGAACGCTCTCGATCGGCGGCCGGACGATCGTCGAAGTGGCTCGCCGCGTCTGGGGATTCGACGACGACGCGTTAGGACGATCGTATCGCGATGCCGGCGATCTCGGCGCTGCGCTCGCGCCGCTCGTGCGTCCGCCGCGAGATGCGATGCTCTTTCGCGACCGTCTGACGCCGGCGACGCTCGACGAGCTCTTCGGCGAGATCGCCGCCGCCGACGGAAAGCGCTCGGCCAAACGGCGCGAGGCGGTGCTCGAACGAATCCTGCGCGCTTGTGAGGATCCGCTCGTCGCGACCTACGTCGTAAAGATCGTCACCGGCGATCTGCGCGTCGGATTGCGCGAGGGACTCGTGCTCGACGCGATCGCGCGCGCCTTCGACGCCGATCCGGCGGCGGTGCGCCGCGGGGCGATGGCCAGCGGCGACGTCGGCGCCGTCGCGCTCGCCGCGAGGCACGGCACGTTGAACGAACTGCGCGTCGAGTATGGGACGCCGATCGGCTTCATGCTCGCGACGCCGATCCCGTACGGTGAGGCCTACGCCGATCTCGGCGATGCGCGGTGGATTTTCGAAGACAAGTACGACGGGATCCGCGCGCAGGCGCACGTGCGCGGCGGCGAGGTTCGAATCTTCTCGCGCCGGCTCAACGACGTCACCTCGGCGTATCCCGAGGTTGCCGCCGCACTCGCGGCGCTTTCAAACGACGCGATCCTCGACGGCGAGATCGTCGCGGTGCGCGACGGGCGGCCGCTCCCGTTTCGTCTGCTCCAGGCGCGGTTGCAGCGCAAGGCCGTCGACGCATCGCTCCAACGCGACGTGCCGGTCGCGTACGTCGTCTTCGATATCCTCGCGGCCGGTGACGATCTGCTTCTCGACGAGCCGTTAGCCGCGCGGCGCGAGCGCCTCGCCGATCTCTTCGTGCCGAACGAGCATCTGATGCACGCGCCGTTCGAGGCGGAGAGCGAGGTTGCCGCGGGTGCCGTCAACGCGCGTTTCGAGAGCGCGCGCGGCCGGGGCAACGAGGGGCTGATGCTCAAGCGCGCCGATGCGCCGTACGCGCCGGGACGCCGCGGCAAGTGGTGGCTCAAACTCAAGCGCGAGCTCTCGACGCTCGACGTCGTCGTTACCGCGGTCGAATGGGGAAGCGGCAAGCGCGCCGGCGTGCTATCCGATTACACGTTCGCCGTTCGCGGCGACGACGGACGGCTGCAGGCGATCGGCAAGGCTTACTCGGGCTTGACCGATGCTGAGATCGCCGAGCTCACGCCGTGGTTCTTGGAGCACCGCCGTCCGGTCGAGGAGCGGCGCGAAAAAGCGCGTTCGCACGAAATTCCGGTCGAGCCGACGATCGTGCTCGAGGTTGCGTTCGACGTGATCCAAGAGAGCGGTCTCCACGAAAGCGGCTTCTCGCTGCGCTTTCCGCGGATCGTCCGCATCCGCGACGACAAACCGCCCGAGGAGATCGATACGCTGGAGCGCGTGCGCGAGATCTACGGCGAGATGCTCGCGCGCGAGCGGCTTACGTAGCCGTCGCGAAGGCGTCGGGCGTGCGGATATGCTCGGGGCGGATGCCGACGCCGATCAGCAGCGCGGGAAGCCGGCGCAGGAGCGGAAACTCGTCGAACAATTTCAAAGCCCGCGGCGGCGACGCGAGCGGCGCGCCGTGCAAGAGCGGATCGATCACGCGGTCTTGCACGAACACTTGGAAGCCCTGCGTAACCCGCGTCGGAAACATCCTGCGATCCTGAATGCGCCGGAGATCGGCCTCGCTCGGCGTCTCGCCGCGCGCCAGCGGTCCGGCGAGCACGTTCGCGGCGGCGACCGCGTCCTGGATGGCGAGGTTGATGCCGACGCCGCCGATCGGCGACATCGCGTGCGCGGCGTCGCCGATGCAGAGCAGGCCGGGGCGATGCCAGCGTTCGAGGCGATCGACCCGCACTTCGAGCATCGAAACCTTCGACCAATCGTCGATCTGCAGAAAGCGGTCGCCCAACGCGGGAGCGATCTCGGTCAAGGCACGCTGCAGCGTATCGATCCCGGCGGCTTTGAGCTCGGCAAAGCCGCCCTTGCGAATGAGATAGGCGCACTGCCAATACTCGCCGCGATCGAGCATCACGAGAATGTGGCCGCTCTCGACGATGCCGAGCGGCTGCTCCGGGTCGCCGGGCCGCTTCGCGACGCGCATCCAGAGCACGTCCATCGGCGCGCCGAGATCTTTGACGACGAGGCCGGCGAGGGCGCGAACCGTCGAGTGGCGCCCATCCGCACCGACGACCAGTTTCGCCGAGATCTCGATCTGGCCGTCGGGGGTCGTCGCGCGCGCGCCGGTCACGAGCCCGTCCTTCTCGACGAGTGCGATGCCTTCGCAGCGCATCATGAGATGGAAGGTCGGATACGCCGCACCGCGCCGCGCGAGGAAGTCCAAGAAGTCCCACTGCGGCATCATCGCGATGAACTTGCAGTGCGTCGGAAGGTGCGTGAAGTCGGCCATCTGGACCGACTCGCCCGCAATGAGGCCGCTCGCTCTTTGGATCTCGTTATGCGGGAGTGTGAGAAATTCGTCGAGCCAGCCGAGCTCGTAGAGCAGCTGCATGGTAGACGGGTGGATCGTGTCGCCGCGGAAGTCGCGGAAGAAGTCCGGATACTTCTCGAGGACCGTCACGTCGACGCCGGCGCGCGCGAGCAGTACGCCGAGCATCATGCCGCACGGGCCTCCGCCGACGATGCAGACCCCGGTCGTGCGTTGCGTCGCGTTCATCCCACGACGAGGTTGAGCAGTTTGTCGGGAACGTAGATGCGCTTGCGAACCTGCTTGCCGTCGAGGTGCGCGCGGACGTTCGGATCGTCCATCGCGAGCGCGATCGCGGCGTCCTCGGCGACGCCGGCGGGCGCGGCGATGCGAGCCCGCACCTTGCCGTTGACCTGGACGATGAGCGTGATCTCCTCGACCGCCAGCGCACGTTCGTCGGGCTCGATATACGGCTCGAGATGCACCGACGTCTCGTGGCCGAGGCGCTCCCACAACTCCTCCGCGAGATGCGGCGCGAACGGCGCGATGAGCACCGGCAGCACGCTCGCGGCGTAGAGCGACGCCTCCGACGGCGGGTTCGCGGCGGCCGCCGTCATCTGGTTCACCAGTTCGTCGAGCTTCGCGATTGTCGTGTTGTAGTGAAAGCGCCGCGAGAGCGTCTCGTCCTTCGCCGATTTCGCGACGAGATGCACCGCGCGCACGAGCGCTTTTTCTCGATCGTTGGCAGGCGTTGGCAGCTCGCGCGCGTTTCGACTGCCGCTCGAGATGACGTCGGCGTAGGCGCGCCAGATGCGGTTGATGAGGCGGACGCGCCCGCTGATGCCCTCGTTCGTCCAGTTGCTCGTCTCTTCGGGCGGCGTTACGTAGAGCAGGAAAAGGCGCATCGCGTCGACGCCGGTCGTCTCGGCGGTCTCGTCGATCCCGACGACGTTGCCGCGCGACTTCGACATCTTCTCGCTGTCGCGGAGCACCATCCCCTGGTGGAAGAGCCGCTGGAACGGCTCGTCGGAGCCGCTCACCCAGCCGCGATCGTGAAAGAACTTATAGAAGAAGCGCGAGTAGAGGAGGTGCAGCACGGTGTGCTCGGCGCCGCCGATGTATTGATCCACGTTCATCCAGCGCTTCGCGCGCTCGGCGCTCCACGGCGCCTCGTCGTTATGAGGATCGAGGTAGCGTAAGTAGTACCACGACGACTCGAAGAACGTGTCCATCGTGTCGGTCTCGCGGCGCGCCGGCTCGCCGCACGACGGACAGCGCGTCTCGACGAAGGTCGCGACCGAGGCGAGCGGCGATCCCTCTCCCGCGACGTGCGGGCGCGGCGGCAGGAGAACCGGCAGCTCGTGATCGGGCACCGGAACCTCGCCGCATCGCTCGCAGTGGACGATCGGAATCGGCGTGCCCCAGTAGCGCTGGCGCGAAATCAGCCAGTCGCGCAGCCGGTAGCCGATGCTCTTCGAACCCGCGCCCATCTCGACGAGGCGTTGCGCGATCGCCTCTCGCGCGCGCTCGCTCGACATTCCACTGAAGTCGTCGCTTGCGATCAGGCGGTCGTCTTCGATGACCTGCACGACCGGGAGCCCGTGCTTCTGCGCGAACTCGAAGTCGCGTTCGTCGTGTGCCGGCACCCCCATCACCGCGCCGCTGCCGTACTCGGCCAGCACGTAGTTCGTCAGCCAGATCGGAACGCGCTCGCGCGAGAGCGTATGGATCGCGTACGCGCCGGTGAAGATGCCGGTCTTCTCCATCAGGCTCGTGCGCTCGAGCTCCGATTTCGACTTGAGGCTCTCGACGAACGCATCGATCTCGGCGCGCCGCTCCGGCGGAACGATCGCCCGCAGCCGTTCGACGACCGCGTGCTCGGGCGCCAGCGCCAAGAACGTGACACCGTAGAGCGTGTCGAGGCGCGTCGTGAAGACCTCGACGTTCGCGTCGAGCCCGTCGATCGGAAACGTGACGCGCGCGCCCTCGCTGCGCCCGATCCAGTTGCGCTGCATCGTGCGCGTGCGCTCGGGCCAACCGTCGAGCTTCGCGAGATCGTCGAGCAGGCGATCCGCGTACTCGGTGATCCGAAGGAACCACTGCGAGAGGTTGCGCCGCTCGACGAGGTGCTCGCACCTCCAGCAGCGCCCGTCTATCACCTGTTCGTTCGCGAGCACCGTGCGATCGTGCGGGCACCAATTGACCGGCGCCTCGCGCTTGTAGGCGAGGCCGCGTTCGAAGAGCCGCAAGAAGAGCCACTGGTTCCAGCGGTAGTACTCAGGCTCGCACGTCGCGATCTCGCGCGACCAGTCGTAACTCGTTCCCAGCAGCCGCAACTGGCGGCGCATGTTGAGGATGTTCTCGGTCGTCCACGCGGCCGGATCGGCGCCGCGGTCGATTGCGGCGTTCTCCGCCGGCAGTCCGAACGCGTCCCAGCCCATCGGATGGAGCACGGCGTAGCCGAGCATCCGCATCATGCGCGCGATCACGTCGCCGAGCGTGTAGTTCTTCGCGTGACCGACGTGGAGATCGCCCGACGGATACGGGAGCATCTCCATCGTGTAATACTTCGGCTTCTCGCTCGAATCGGACGCGCGATAGAGCTCCTCGCGCTCCCAACGCGACCTCCACTTGCGCTCGACCGAGGCAAAGTCGTACATGGGGTGCATCTACACGCTTCGAGGCGCCGCTATCCTTTTCGCGCCGCGATTCGACGTGATGGAGCGGCGTGATTCAACGATATGCAATCGCGGCGGCGGTGCTCGGGCTCGTCGCCGTTGCCCTCTGGCGTCCGGCCCGCGCGCCGGTCGTGCAAACGGTCGCGACGGCGGCGCCCGACCAGTCGCCGCCCGCCGAAGGGCGGCGCCGTCACCGGCTTGCCGGCGTCGGCGATGGCGGGGAGCTCGTCGTCTACGTCGCGGGCGCCGTGAAGCGGCCCGGCCTCTACCGTCTGCACGAGGGCGATCGCGACGCGCAAGCGGTCGCGCTCGCCGGCGGTTTCACCACCGCCGCCGACGCGGGCGGCGTCAATCTGGCGCAGCGGGCGAGCGACGGCGACGAGGTCTACGTGCCGGCACTCGGCGAGAGCACCGGCCCGCGCTCCGAACGGCGGAGCCGCCGCCGGCCCGCCGCTCGCCCCGAGCTTTCAAGCGTTGACATCAATCGCTCCGGCGCCGCGGCGCTCGCCGCCGTGCCCGGAATCGGGCGCGCGATCGCGGAGCGAATCGTCGAGCTGCGCGCCCGCGAGGGGAACTTCGCGTCGCTCGACGAGCTGCTCGACGTCGCCGGCATGACGCAATCCCGGCTGGAGCGCGCCCGCCCGTATCTGCTGGCGCCGTAGCGCCGAAAGGGGCGCTGCCCGCGCGAAGCGCATTGCCAGGGACTAATGTCGTCATCCCTCCCTGCAAAAGAGACGCTCCCGAGCCTGATTCGGCGGGCGCTGGATGAGACGCGCGAGGAGGCGATCGTCGAGCGCGACGGCGACGCATGGCGCGCGACCTCCAGCGCGCGGCTGCTCGAGCGCGTCGAGAACGTCGCCTGCGCGATCCGAGATGCGGGTTTAGCCGCCGGCGATCGCGTCGCACTCGTCGCGCACGACTGCATCGATTGGATCGTCTGCGACTTTGCGACGCTCTTTGCCGGTTGCGTCGTCGTTCCGATCTATCCGACCCAAGCGCTCGATCATATGGGCTACATCTTCGAGCACTCCGGCGCGAACCTGCTCTTCGTAGATACGCGAGCGACGCTCGCGTACGTCGCCGAGTCCGGCACGGTCCTGCCGCGCGCGATCGTCTTTGATTCGAGCGAAGCCGACGGCCTGGCCGCGTTCGAACGGCGTGGAGCCGACGTGCGAGCCGCGCAGCCCGGCCTTCCCGCTGCGTACGAAGCGCCGCTCGAGCCCGACGATCTCGCAGTGGTCATCTACACGTCGGGGACGACCGGTCCGCCGAAAGGCGTGATGCTGAGCCACGACAATCTAGGGTTCGACGCGCAGATCTCGCTCGCGCCGTGCCTCGAGGGGCTCGACCGCGGCAGCAACGTGCTATCGGTGCTGCCGTACTCGCACATCTACGAGCATCTCTTGATCTACATCTATCTGTTGGCGAAAGTGCGCTACTACGTCTGCCACGATCCCAGCGATCTGCTCAAGGACCTGCGCGACGTGCATCCGATGGGAATGACCTCGGTGCCGCGCATCTTCGATCGCGTCCTCGCCGGCGTCAAAGGCCAGGCCCGCAGTGCGGGCGGCGCGGCCGGCGCGCTCGTGCCGTGGGCGATCGATGCGGCGCGACGCTACGCGCACGCGAAGACGTTCGGCGGCGGGGCGCCGCCGTGGCTCGCGATCGAGCACGCGCTCGCCGAGCGGCTCGTCTTGCGAAAGATCCGTCAATCGCTCGGCCTCGACCGCGTCAATTTTCTCACGAGCGGCAGTGCGCCGCTCCACCTGGATACGATGATGACCTTCCTCGGGCTCGGCGTGCCGATCATGCAGGGGTACGGATTGACGGAGACCTCGCCGGTCGTCTCGGTCAACCGGCCCTCCGCGAACGAATACGGTTCGGTCGGCCGGCCGCTCAGCGGTGTCGAGGTGCGCATCGCGCAGGACGGCGAGGTGCTCGTGCGCGGGCGCAACGTGATGCAAGGTTACTATCGCGATCCCGTGGCGACGGCGGCGACGATCGTCGACGGCTGGCTGCACACCGGCGACGTCGGCGAGCTCGACGCCGGCGGCTTTCTGCGCATCACCGACCGCAAAGGCGAGATTTTCAAGACCGGCACCGGAAAGTGGATCGCGCCCGCGCGGATCGAGGCGAGCATCAAGCGCTCGATCTTCGTCACGCAGGCGATGGTCGTCGGCAGCGGACGCCCGCACCCGATCGCGCTGATCTGTCCGAACTGGACGCTGCTGCGCCAGGAGCTGCCGCTTCCCCAGGAGGCGACTCCGGAAGAGCTGGCCGAGCGCGAGGACGTCCGCGCATTGCTCTCGCGTGAGGTCCACAAGCAGACGCAGGCGCTCGCGACCTACGAGCAGATACGACGCATCGTCGTGATCCCGCACGAATTCAGCGTGCAGACCGGCGAGCTCTCGCCGTCCATGAAGATCAAGCGGCGCGTCGTCGAGGCGCGGTACGCGAACGAGATCGAGCGGGCATACGCGTGAGTCGCCCCGTCGACGAGGTCGTCCGCGGCCCGATCAAGAGCAAGACGGTCTTTCCCGCGCTGCTGCTCCACCTGATCGAGCGGCGCCCCGACCACGGCTACGGGCTGATGCAGCGGATCGATGCGCTCTGCGGCGACCTCATCGCCGTCAACACGAACAAGATCTACCCGCTCCTGCGCAGGCTCGAGGAGCGAGGGTTCGTGACGGCCTCGTGGGAGAGCCCGACCAAGCGATCGCGGCGCGTCTACGCGATCACGCCGGCCGGCAAGGAGCGCCTCGAGCGCATCAAGAGCCTGATGCCGCCGTACATCGACTCGATCGCCGGCGCGGTCGCCCGGCTCAAGGCCGAGCTCTACGGGGCGCCCGATCCCCACGCGCTTTGACGGAACTTTGATTGCCGCGGCGCCGAACGGCGGAAGGAGAGCGATGCCCCGTCGGCAATAATCGGCGTTCGCATTGGAGGTCGCATAGTTTGCCGTTCAAACCATGGCGCGCGCTGTTCGTTGCCGTTATCGCGCTCGGGCTGCCCCTTAGCGGCTCGGCGAAGGCTCCGGCAATTCCGGCGCTGACGCCCGATGCCGTTACCAGCCACACGATCTCGCTCGGCGGGCGAACGCTCGCGTATACGGCTCGCGCCGGAACGATCACGCTGCGCAACGGCGACGATCAGCCGACCGCGCGCGTCTTCTACACCGCCTACACGCTCAACGGCGCCGACGCAACGCACCGGGCCGTCACCTTCCTCTATAACGGCGGGCCGGGGAGTTCGACGATGTGGCTGCGGATGGGTTCGTTTGGTCCCGCGCGCGTCGTCACGGCCGACGGCGGCCTTACCGGACCGCCGCCGTACCGTCTCGTGGACAACCAATACTCGCTGCTCGACAAGACCGATCTCGTCTTCATCGACATGCCCGGGAGCGGCTTCGGCCGGATCATCGGCGCGGGCACGCGCAAGGATTTTTGGGGCGTCGATGAGGACGCCGAGGCGTTCGCGCAGTTCATCCAACGCTACCTCACCAACTTCAACCGGTGGAACTCGCCGCGCTTTATCTTCGGCGAGTCGTACGGCACGATGCGATCGAGCGTGCTCGCCAAGCTTCTGCAAGACAAGGGCATCGGCCTCAACGGCGTCGTTCTGCTCTCGTCGTTCTTGAACTCGAGCATCGATTACAACGACGGCGCCCCGATCGGCGGCGGCGATTGGGCCTACGTGCTCTATCTCCCGACCGAGAGCGCGACCGCGTGGTATCACCACGCGCTCTCCGGCGGGGAGTCGCTCAACGATACGCTTGCCGAGGTCGAGAACTTCGCGCTCACCGAGTATCTCGACGCGCTCGGCAAGGGCGCGCAGCTCGGCCCCGACCGCTACAACGACATCGTCGCGAAGCTCCACCGTTACACCGGGCTCTCGGAACAGTACATCCGCAACTCCAACCTGCGGATTCCGTACGATCGCTTCGAGAACGAACTGCTGCGCGAACGCGGCGTGACCGTCGGGCGCATCGACTCGCGCTTCCAGACCTACGTGCTCGACCGGCCCGAGGTATCGCCCGATTGGGACGCGACCGACGCCGCGATCGACTCGGCCTTCGTCTCGATGAGCAACTACTATCTGCGCCAAGTCCTGAAGTACGCGCCGCCGGTGCTCTATCGCAGCGAGATCTACGACCTCATCTACGCCGACGGCGAGAGTTGGGATTTCAAGCACAACGCCAACACGCAGGTGCTCAACGTGACGCCCGACCTCGCGCAGGCGATGACGTATAACCCGGGCATGAAGGTCTTCTCGGCAAACGGCTACTTCGATTTCGCGACGCCGTTCTTCGCGACGGTCTACGCGCTCAACCACCTCTATCTCGCGCCGTCCATACAGCGCAACATCACGTACGGAATGTACGACTCGGGGCACATGGTCTATCTCCATCCGAGCGCGCTCGCGCGCTTCCACGCCGATCTCGAACGCTGGTACGCGCAGGTGCTCTCGCATGCGTAACCTCTTTCTCGCCGCTCTCGCAACGCTGCTCGTCGCCGCGGCGCCCTCGCCCGCGCCGAAGGCTCCGCCCGAACCCACGGCCGCGACGCCCGACTCCGTAACGAAGCACACGATCGCGCTCGGCGGCACCGTCATTCCGTACACCGCGCGCGCCGGCACGATCGCGCTCGAGAACGACAAGGGCGAGCCGACCTGCCGGATGTTCTACACCGCGTTCACGGCCGACGGCGTGGACCCGCGCACGCGGCCGGTGACGTTCCTCTACAACGGCGGCCCGGGCAGTTCGTCAATCTGGCTGCGCATGGGTTCGTTCGGACCGCTGCGCGTGCAGGTTGGCGACGCTGGGCCGACGCCCGGCGCGCCCTACAATCTCGTCGAGAATCAATACTCGCTGCTCGACCGCACCGATCTCGTCTTCGTGGATGCTCCCGATACCGGATTCAGCCGCATCCTCGGCGCCGGAAAGCCGAGCGACTTCTTCGGCGCCGATCAAGACGTGCGCGCGTTCGCGCAGTTCGTCTCGCGCTACGTCACGACGTTCGGCCGCTGGAACTCACCGAAGATTCTCTTCGGTGAATCGTACGGAACGCCGCGCTCGGCGATGCTCGTCAACGCGCTGCAGCGTCAGGGCGTCGGCATCAACGGCGTCGTGCTGCTCTCGTCGGTGCTCGACTTCTCGCTCGATTGGGACGTGAATTTCACGCCGACGGCGATCGGCGGCGGCGACTGGGCCTTCCCGCTCTACCTGCCGACCGAGGCCGCCACGTCGTGGTACCACCACGCGCTTCCCGGCCCGCAGACGACGCTCGATGCGCTCTTGCCGCAGGTCGAGCAGTTTGCGATGGGCGAGTACCTCAATGCGCTCGCGCAGGGGGCAAAGCTCTCGCCGTCAGCCTACGACGACGTCGTCGCGAAGCTCCATCAATACACCGGTCTCTCGGAACGGTATATCCGCGACTCCAACCTGCGCGTGCCGTACTGGCGCTATCAGACCGAGCTCTTCCGCAACAACGGCGAGATGACCGGACGGCTCGACGCGCGGTACGTTTCGTACAACCTCGACCGCATCAGCGATCGCGCCGACTTCGATGCGACCGACGCCGCGATGGACGCCGGCTACGTCGCGGCGGGGAATTACTTCATGCGCGACGTGCTCGGCTATCGCACCGACCTCATCTACCGCCCGATCGCGAACGTCTTCGCGCAGTGGGATTGGAAGCACAACGGCAACGTGCCGATGAACACCGCGCAAGATCTCGCCTCGGCAATGACGTTCAACCCGAACCTTCGCGTCTTCTCGGCGAACGGCTACTACGATTTCGCCACGCCGTTCTTCGCGACGGTCTACACGCTGAACCATCTGACGCTGCCGCCGGCGCTCCAGCAGAACATCAGCTACGGCTTCTACGAGTCCGGGCACATGGTCTATCTGCACCCGCAAGCGCTGGCGCAGTTCCACGACGACCTCGAGCGCTGGTACGTCCAGACGCTGCGGGCCGGACGCTAACGACCGCCTTCGTTTAGCCGCGCGAGCGTCGCTGCGTAGATCGCCTCGAGCTTCGCGTACGCGGCTCGCATGTCGGGCGTCGGCGGCGCGTCCGCGCTCTCGACCGCGCTTTCGAGATAGTCGAGCGCGTTTTCGAGGTAGAGGAAGCTCGTGAAGTCGTGCGAGTACGCGCCCATCGAGTCGTCGGGGTTATCGGCCGGCGCCTCTCCCGCAAGCTGCTTCTTCCCGGCCTTTAGGGCGCGCGCTCGCGCCGCTTTCACCTGCGCCTCGAGCGCCAGGATCGTGCGCGCGAGGTCGTACTGCGCGCGCAGATCCGCGTCGCTTGCCGAGATGCGCGGATCGCGCCGCACCGTCGCGGGCCGCGTGTAGCTCTTACCGTCAACGCTGAGCCGGACGGTGTAGGTGCCGGGCGGGACGAGCGGCCCGTCGGAATCGGTCTCGTGGAAATCCCAGACGAAGCGGTGCGCGCCGGCTGCGGCCGACGGCACCGGATGCTTCTCGGCCCAATACGGGATATACGTCAGCGTCTTCGGGTCGGGCGGCTTCGATGGTTCCGCGCTCGACCAGCGCCGCGCGACGCTGCCGTCGCCGGCGAGGATCTCGACGACGACCGCCGTGCGTGCCGCACTCGGCAGATAGTAATCGACGTAGAGGCCGACCGGCGCGTTCTCGCTCTGCGGCTCGTCGAGCGGCAACGGCGTTCCCTCTTGGTTGCCGGGACGCACGCGATACGCGGTCGCCGGCGGAAAGAGATACGGAGCATCGGCCGAGACGCCGTCGCTCGCGCGGAGCGGGCCGACGTCGTCCATCACCCAGAAAGCGCGGCCGTGCGTCGCGATCACGAGATCGTTGCCGTGCACGGCGATGTCGCGAACCGAGGTTACCGGGAGGTTGCGCTGCAGCGGTCGCCACGAGTCGCCGTCGTCGAACGAGACGTAGACGCCGCGCTCGGTGCCGGCGTAGAGCAAGCCGCGACGAACGGGGTCCTCGCGCACGGCGTTGACGAACGAGCCGTTGGGGATGCCGCTTGCGATCGCGCTCCAGGTCTTCCCGCCGTCGTGCGTGCGGTAGATGTAGGGCTTGTAATCGTCGAGACGGTGGCGGTCGATCGCCGCGTAGGCGCTTGCAGCGTCGAAGTGCGATGCCTCGACGATTCCGACCTTGCTCCACGGCGTCAGCGCGGGAGGCGTCACGTTCTTCCACGTGCGCGAGTCGTCCGTCGTCACCCAGACGTACCCGTCGTCGGTTCCCGCCCAGATCGTGCCGGCACGCAGCGGCGAGGGCGCGATCGTGTAGACGACGCCGTGGCGGTGGATCGCGTTGTCGTCGGCCAGCGTCGTCGCGTCGAGATTTGCGGGCGTGCCTTCGTCGGCGCGCGAGAGATCGGGGCTGACGATCTTCCACGTCTCGCCGCCGTCGCGCGAACGGAAGACGTTCTGATGGGCGAAGTAGAGCGACGTCCGGTCCGCCCGCGAGAAGGCAAGCGGCAGCGTCCACGTGTTGCGCCAGATCGTGCCGGGATGCGTGATGACCGGGTCCACGTTCTGTTCCCAGCCGGTCGCCGGAATCTCGCGCGTTACGGTCGGGCCGCCTTGCGCGCTCCCGTTGCCGTAGACGAGATGCGGGCGCTTCGGATCGGGTGCGAGATAGCCGTTCTCGCCGCCGACGTCGACCGGACGGAAGTCCTGTTGCGAAATCGCGCCGTACTTGCTCGAACTCGTCGCGATCGCCGCTCCGGAGTCTTGCTGCGAGCCGAACGCCGAGTACGGGAACGCGTCGTCGGTGATGACGTGGTAGAACTGCGCCGTCGGCTGGTTGTACCACGAGCTCCACGTCTTCGCGCCGTTGATCGTGACGATCACGCCCTGGTCGCTGCCGAGGATCATGCGGTTCGAATCGCCCGGATCGATCCAGAGCGTGTGATAGTCGTCGCCGGTCGGGTCGCCGAGGAGCGCGTCGAAACTCTTTCCGCCGTCGCTCGAGCGATACGTCGCCGTGTTCATCACGTAGACGACGTCGGGATTCTTCGGATCGGCGGTTATGCCGCTGAAGTACCAGCCGCGCTGCCAGATCCGCTCCTCGCCGTCGGCATGCGTCCAGGTCGCGCCGGCATCGTCGGAGCGGTAGACGCCGCCTTTACCCGGCGCCGCATCGACGTTTGCGTAGATTCGGTGGGGCGCGGCGGGCGAGATCGAGAGGCCGACGTGGCCGACCTGCGATGGAAGGCCGTTCGTCAGTTGATTCCAGGTCGCGCCGCCGTCGGTCGTCTTATAGAGCCCGCCGCCGGGGCCGTTCGAAGGCGGATAAACGTTCCACGGCGGGCGCCGCGTCTGCCAGAGCGCGGCGTAGAGCACGTTCGGGTCGTCGGGCGCCATCGCGAGCGAGATCGCGCCGGTGTCGGCGTTCTTGTAGAGCACCTTGCTCCACGTCTTGCCGCCGTCGGTCGTCTTGAAGACGCCGCGCTCCGCGTTCGCCGCGTACGGATGGCCGAGCGCCGCGACGTAGGCGACGTCGGCGTTACGCGGATCTACGACGATCGCGCCGATCTGCATCGTCTGCGCGAGCCCGAGATGCGCCCACGTCTTCCCGCCGTCGCTCGACTTGTAGACGCCGTCGCCGTACGCGATGTCCGAGCGCATGTCGGCCTCGCCGGTGCCGACGTAGATCACGCGCGGATTGCTCGGAGCTACCGCGATCGAGCCGATCGAGCCGATGTCCGCGTCGTCGAAGATCGGGTTCCACGTGCGTCCGGCGTCGAGGCTCTCCCAGACGCCGCCGTCCACCGCTCCGAAGTAAAAGTGGTTCGGCTCGCCCGGAACGCCGGTCACCGCGAGCGCGCGGCCGCCGCGAAACGGACCGATGAGCCGCCAGTGCAGCGCGTTTTCGTAGGTTGCGGAGTTCGGGGTCGAGGCCGCGGCCGCGAGCGGCGCGGCGATGAAGAGCAGGGCTAAGAACGAAGGCAGTAGGCGTCGCATAGACGCCTACCATCCGCCGCCGCTCTGTCAGCCTCCCCCGCGGGCGTCGTGATCGGCGTCGGTCTTGGCGGCTTCGTCGGCCGGCTCGAGGCCGCCGCTCAACCCGCTCCAGAAGCTGCCGCCGCCGTAGGCGGCGTTCCCGCCGGGCAGCACCGCGCGCAGGACCGCGCGCAAGATCAGGAAGCCGACGGCTGCGATGACGATCCACCAGAACGGGTTCATGCCGGCTTCTACCACCCGTCGCGCCGCGAAGTTTCGCGCGCTTGCGGGAACTGGGGATTCGTCCGGCTCAGAGTTGGAATCATGAAGAGCGGGTCTC
>DATKMJ010000053.1 GCA_035541935.1 Candidatus Binatia bacterium
CGCGCTTCAGGTTCTTGCCCCCCAAGCTTTCATCGCATTCGAGCGCTTGAAGCACGCCGGAAGGGCTTCTCCCTTTCGCGCTCGAATGCGATGAAAGGTTTATTATGTCGCATTCAGTAAGCGTAAAGAAGCCAGGGAAAAGCCCCAAAACCAAGGCCGCGCAGGGGCCGGACCCGCTGATCCGGGACCTGACGGGCTATCTCCTCACCGAGCGCAAGCGCAGCCCGCTGACGGTGGCGGCCTACGAGCGCGACCTCACGGAGTTCGCGGCGTTCGTCCCGTCGCTGCGGGACGTGACGGCGTCGCAGATCCGCCAGTACATCGCGCACATGTTCGACGCCCACAACTACAACAGCCGGACCGTCTGCCGGAAGCTCTCCTCGATCCGGGCCCTCTACCGCTTCCTGAAGATTACGGGCGTCCTCAAGGACGACCCGGCCTTCGCGATCCCCGGGCCCTCGGTGGCCAAGCGCAAGCCGGCCCCGCTTAAAGTGGACGAGGTCATGAAGCTGCTGCGGACGTCGCTCGCCGGCCGGACGGCGACGGCGCGGCTGCGGGACGTCGCGATCATGGAGCTGTTCTATGCGAGCGGGATGCGCCGAGCCGAGTTGGCCGGCGTCCGCCTCGCCAACGTGGACCTCGCGGAGCGGACGATCTCCGTGATCGGCAAGGGCAACAAGGAGCGCACCGTCGTCATCAATCGGGCGGCAGCGGCCGCGATCGAGGCCTACCTTCGAGTGCGCCCGCGCAGCAACGATCCGGCGCTCTTCCTCGGCCGCGGCGGCAAGGGCATGACGCCGGCGCACATCTGGCGGATCTTCCAGGCGATCTATCGGGTCAGCGGTATCGCAAAGCACGCGAGCCCGCACACGCTGCGCCATTCCTTCGCGACGCATCTCGTCGAGAACGGCGTGGACCTCGAGACCGTGCGCGAACTGCTCGGTCACGAGAACCTCGCGACGACCGGCATCTACCTTCAGCTCGCGATGGGCCACAAGCGCCGCGCCTACGACGAAGCTCACCCCCGCGACCGCGTCAAAGGGGGCTGAAAAGCTTCTTGACCCCGCACTTGAACTAAACTAGACTAAGTCTAGTCATGGTCAACATCCATCAAGCGAAGACCCAGCTATCGAAGCTCGTCGACGAGGCCGCAGCCGGCCGGGAAATCGTCATCGCCAAAGCCGGTAAGCCGACGGCCAAGCTCGTGCCGTTGAATCATGGCCGTAAAAACCGGAAGCTCGGTATTTTGAAAGGCAAGCTGCGCGCGAGAAAAAACTTCGACGCGCCGTTGCCTGACGATGTGGCCGCTGCCTTCGAGGGCTGAGTGCGGGTACTGCTCGACACGCATCTGCTGATTTGGGCGCTCGGCGAACCGGCAAAGCTTTCGAGCAGCGCGCGTTCCATTATACGCGATGGGCAAAACGACGTGCTCTTCAGCCCCGCAAGCATTTGGGAAATTGCGATAAAGCTCCAACTGCGACGCCTGCAGTCGCGGCTTTCAGCGTACGAGATCGCGCAGGCGGCCATCGACAGCGGTCTCGAGGAACTGCCGATACGATCGGTCGCGGCTGCGTGCGTACAGCAGCTTCCTTTACATCATCGAGATCCCTTCGATCGAATTCTCGTCGCGCAAGCTATCTCCGAACCGGCCAGGCTGCTGACCGTCGATCGGTCGTTGGTGCCCTACTCCGACCTCGTCGTACTCGTTTAGGATTCAGTGGCGATCCGGACCGCAGTCGCGTTCGAAGGAATGCTTTAGAAGGTGATCCCTAGGAAGTGGTGCCTTTTTCTGGTCGCTTTTTGCGAGACGGCGAGTCTCTCTTCGCGTTGAGCGACGACTGTGTAGTGATTTCCGGGAAAGTCTGCGCGTAGCAACGTTCGGCAACGTGCCGCTTCGGCGTCGCCGCTGCGCGAATGAAGGCGCGCGAACAGGTGAGACATCCGGTATTCGCGTTGCGGAATCCACGGATCGGCTGGATACTTCCGAACCCAATCTTCGATGGCCGCCTGGGTCGTCATCAGGCGATTATAGCTGGCGCCCCTGCGCTCCGCATCGCCGATGCGATTGGTAATTTCGAGCGGGCTCATCTGCGCGCGGCCAAAGTACTCGTCAGCCGGAGCCGACTGCGATCGGGCCCCCGCGCCCAATATGCAAGAAAGAGCAAGCGATAGCAGCCCGATAAGGACCAATCCCAAGCGATGCCACATACGACGACTCCGCGCCTTTGCTGGCCAAAAGCCAGGCGTCAGATTATCTTACATCGCGCCGAAGCCTCAGCGCAAACCGGCACGCGCCGAGGGAGCCGAACTTTCGGCGAACTGGGGGTTCTTCTTCTCCAGTCGGCACCCGCCGGCCCGACAGGCGCCTCGGCACGTCATCCCTGGTCGATCGGTTACAACTTGACGCTGACCGAGCCGGTGATCTGCAGCGGCTGCACGACGCCTAAGAATCCCGTGTTGTTTCCGTTGAACCAGAAAGCGTAGGGGTATTGCAGTTGCGGCGGCGGCCGCGACGAGATCGAGTTGGGGTAGAAGTTGCCCGACGGATAGAGAAAGTTCGTCGGCAGCGAGCCGTAGGCGCAGACGTACGGGTTATCCCACGCGTAGCCGCGCTGGCCGCAAATGTCGAGCAGATTCGTGAAGTTGAGCCGCGCCGTGACGCGCGGGCTCACGTCGTAACTGAGCGCCACGCCCATCTGTAACTGCCACGGCTGCTTGAAAGCGCCGAGGTTGTCGTAGCCTTTCGTAAACGGATCGGGGATGAAGAGCGGGAGGCTTCCGAAATCGTCGCACGACGCCGGGTCGGCGGCCTTCCCGTGCGCCGCGACCCACGACGGCGGCGGCGCGTAGCACGACGTCGGGTCGAAGCCCGGCCAGGCCGTCGGAGCGCCGTACTCGGCGCCCGAGTTGAAGTTCCAATAGTTCGTCACCGCAAAGCGCTGATGCCGGTAGTTGAGCAGCAACGTGACGACGTAAGGCACCGCGTAGCCATTGGCGGCCGCCGCGGGTCCGGGAATGACGTCGTAGGTCGGATACCACGCCGTGTCGGAGAAAATATTCTGATACGGCTGATTGTAGTAGGGGTTCTGGACGACGCCGGGCTGCTTGCAGTTGTTCGTGCCGGCGCCGGGCGTGTAGCCGTAGCCTTCGAAGAAGTAACAGGGGTAGCCGCCATGGCCTTTGAGGAACGCGTCGTAGGAGCGGATGTAGCCGTTGAGCTGATCGATGACGTTCTGGTTCGTTCCGCTGAAGTTCTGATAGCGGATCTGACTGTGCGTGTACGTGAACGAGAGCGCGCCGCTGAGCCCCTCTTGCGCGAAGTCCCCCTTCTGCACCGCGAACTCGACGCCGCTGCTCTGCTGGTTCCCAACGTTGAGCCCCGATTCCAGTCCGCCCTGCGGATCAATGTAGAAGTTCTGCAGTTGGTCGCGCGTCGCGCGGAAGAACGGGCTCAGCTTGAAGCTCCAATCGGTTCCCTTCACCCGGTGCTCCCAGGAAAGGTCGTAGTTATACGACGTGTCGGGACGAATCAGGTGGTCGGGCGAGTTGAAGCCATAGCCGTAGAAATGGTTGCCGAGGAACTTCGGCAGATCTTCGACGATCGTGTTGTACTGAACCCACGACGAGTTCGGCGGCCGCGCGTAGACGCCGAACGATCCCCGCAGCACGTCGTTGGAGTCGAGCGAGTACGTTACGCCGAGGCGCGGCTGAAAGCGCGCCGTCGTGTAGGAGCCGCCGCTCGTGTTGACGAGCGCCCCGTACGGCGACTGCGCGAGCGGCACGGTCTGCACGCCGTTGACCGACGGACAGGGTCCGACGCCGTTCTGCGTCCGGTCGATCGGCTTGTTGTTGTTGACGCCAGGCGCAAAGCAGAACTCCGCGTTGTAGGCGTTAAACCAGAACTGGCGGGCCGGATCGTTCGGGCTCGTGTCGCCGAAGAGATACTGGAAGTCCTCGATGCGCAGCCCGAGGTTGACGTTGAGCTTGTCGTCGGGCCGCCATTGATCGTTGATCGAGTAGCCGGTGAAGGCCGTGTTGACCTGGTTGAGCCCCTGATTCCCGCTCTCGAACGTCTTGGTCACGAGCCACTGCGGGTCGACGCCGGCCGCGCAGGCCGGCAGTTTCGGGCTCGTCTTGCACGAGTACGTTGGCGGCGGCTGCGGATCGCTGAGCGTCCCTTGCGTTTGATCGTAGCAGCCGATCTGCAGGCCCGACGACGGATCGTAGCACTTGCCGTTCGTACCGACGTAGCTCGTGACCGGCCAATCCGACGGGAAGTACGTCGCGAACCAGCGCTGCAGGTTCGAATACGTGTAGGCGCCGGTAATGCTGAGCAGATGCGCCGAGCTCAGCTGGTTGACGTAACTGAGGTTGAGTCCGCGCGTGTGGTCGGGCAGAAAGTACGGAAGCTCCCAGCCGTAATACGGCTGCGCGTCGGAATTATAGCCGTTGATGTCCCAGTTCGAGTAGAGCATGTATCCCGAGAGCCGCAGATACGACGACGCGGAGAACTCGTGCTGGTACTGAAGCTTCTCGACGGCCACGCCGTTGTCGTTGGGATCGCGAATGTCGTTGGGGAGCAACCCTTGGAACGCGTGCGGCGGGCTCGAGGGGTAGAAGTACTTCTTGACGGCGGCTTGATCGAACGGCTGCATCACCGCTCCGTTGTACGAGTACGTGTCGTCCCAGGTCAGCGGGCCGTAGAGCGCGTCGACGGTGTTCGCACCGAAGTCGTTCGTCGAGCTGTAATACTGGTTGAGGTTCTCGCTCGTCATCCAGAGCGCCTGAACGTCGTCGCGCAAGCCGTTGGCCTGCGGGATGCCGACGTGGAAGTTGACGATCGTGTCGCGCAGCGATTGCGTCGCGAGCGAGTACCCCAGCCCCGAGGTGAAGAGCACCGGCGACGGCGCGCCGGTGTAGACGTAGCCATTGTCGTACGGCGTCGACGTGCAGGTGGACGCGCCGCACGTGTTGCCCGGAACCGGGCTGACCGGATAGAAGAACGAGTCGGGGATGTTCGAGCCGTTCTGATTGTTCACGTAGTTGAACGCCTGATTGCTCCCGCCGATGCCGATGTAATAGCTGAACGTGCGGTCCGGCGTCGAGCCTCCGGCCTCGACCGAGGCCTGATGGTAGAACGCGGGATAGCCGACGGAGAGATTCGCATCGGCGTAACCCGGTGAGGTTCCGGTCTTGATCACCTGATTGACGTAGCCGGAGATGCCTTGCGCGTCGGAGCTTGCGGGCACGCCCCCCGTGTAGACCTGCACCTCTTGACTGCCGAGGCTCGACAGCATCGTCTGCGGCGCGTTGTCGTAGGCGCGATTGACGGGAATGCCGTCGAGTTCGTAACCGACCTGATCGATGTCGCCGCCGCGCACGTGCACGGTCTGCCACCAGCCGACCTCTCCCGGATCGACCATGACGCCGGGCACCGAGGCGATCGCGCCGTACGCATTGTTCAAGCTGCCCGCGCCGGAGAGACCCTGCCGCGCCGTCTGCCCGCTCGCGTTGATCGAGTAGACGTCGCTCGTGGTGCCTGCTTTCACGAGACTCCCGCCCGATTGCGCGGTGACGCGCGCGATCGTGCGCAGCGTCGGATTCATCGAGACGTTATACGTCTGCACCTGATCGGCGATGACGGTCACGCCCGCTTGCGAAACGGGATCGTATCCGCTCTTCGTAAACGTCAGCGCGTACGTATCGGGCGCAAGGGAGAGGAATCTAAACGTTCCGCTCTCGTCGCTCGTGGATTTTGCGCTCTGCGACGGCGAGGTCGCGGTGACGATCACCCCCGCGAGCGGTGAGTGCTTCTGCGCGTCCATGACGCGGCCGGTGATGCCGCCCGTCGTTCCCGCTACGACGTGCGACGGCAGCGATACGAGGATGACCAGAGCGGCCGGGATCGCTCTCAACCAGCGCATGGAGGGGATTATCCCACTACCAGCCGCTTGCCCTTTCTGCTCCTACTCCTCAACCCACTCGCGGGTGAGATAGAGCCAGAACGCCAGGCCGGCATACTCTCGGTAGCGAGCAAAGGCGCGACGGATCGTCGCGTCCGCGGCCTGCTTCCTTCCCGCCAATCGGCGGTACTTCGGCCGGGTCCAGGAGTCGAGAACGAGGTTGCGATGGCGCCCCACGAGCTGCATGACGTGCGCGGCGCCGTAGGGTCCGATGCCGGGAAGGGCCAGCAGCACCTCTTCTACTTCTTCTTCGGTCAGCGACGACGGGCCGTAGAGCGATTCGAGGTCGAGCTTCCCGGAGACGACGTCACGGGCGATCGCCCGGACGTACGGACCGCGGTATCCCATCCGAGCGACGTCGCGATACCACGACGCCGGCGTGGCGGCGAGTTGTGCCGCGTCCGGAAAGGCGCCGCCGCCGAGCGCGGCGAGCGCGCCGGTCATGCGGATCGTCGCCGACCAGGCGCAGTTCGTCGTGCAGATTGTCTTGACGACGTCTTCGAAGACGGTCGGGCTCGCCAGGATCCTCCCGGCGCCCTTCGCCGCCCATCCCAGCGCACCGTCGCCGGCGATCAGGGCGTAGAACGGCGCTAGATCGTCGCGCAGCCGGAACATCCGCGCGACCGCGCTTTCGAGCGCTGCGGCTTGCCGCCGGCCGACGCGGGCCTCCGTCTCGGCCACGAGCCGCGAGCCGCGCTCGCGCACCGCGACCTCGACGACCCGATCGCCGACTCGAAAAGCCCGGCGATAGACGAGCGGATCGGGCTCGATCGAAGCCGGCGCGAGCGCCGCCAAGCCGTGCGAGTAGACCGTCCTCGCAAAATCGATCGGCTCTCCGCCCGCACCGCGCAGCGGGAGTTCGAAGAGCGCCATCGAGCCGGGCGTTATGCTACGTAGGAGATGTTCACGGCGACGCCCGCCGCGGCGGCGCGCATCAGCACGCCGTAGACTTCATCGAGCTCGCGCTCGATCGTCGCGATCTCACCCGCGCTGACGTGAAAGCGCGCGGCATGCGTCCAGAGCAGGCTGCGCGCGCGCTCGAGCGCGCTGCGCAATCGCTCCGGCGTCGCTTCGAGCACCGGCCAATCCATCTCGCCCTGCGCGGGGACGACCCGCCAGCCGGGACCCGATAGAAACGGCGTTTCGTCCTCGGGACCGAGGGCGTGCGGCACGGCTGCGAGCACGTCGACCGCCTCTTGATCGGCGATGGAGAGCGGCAGCCCAAGCTCGCCCAACCGAAGGATGTAGCGGAAGAACGAGGCGCTCCCGACGGTATAGGCCCCGGCGGTTGACGCCACGTTGACGTGGATGAGGTCGAGCTCGGGGTCGTGGTGAGAGCCGGTCATCCTCTCCTAGTTCGAGGGAATGAGCCCCAGTTCTTTGACGGCATCGCGTTCCTTGCGCAGCTCCTCGAGGGTAGCCTCGATCTTCGCACGGCCGAACTCGCCCTGCTCGATCCCCTCAACGATATACGATACCCCGTTCTCCGTGCGCGACGGAAACGAGAAGATCAAGCCGGGATCGACGCCGTACTCGCCGTGCGAGCAGCGGCCGACGGAGTACAGCTCGCCGGCGGGCGTATCGTGGGTGAGATTGTAGACCCCGGTGATCGCAGCGTTCGCGGCCGATGCCGCCGACGAGGCGCCCCGCGCCTTGATCACCTCGGCGCCGCGGTTTTGCACGGTCGTGATGAATTCGTTCTCGAGCCAGGCGCGGTCGGCGATCGCTTCGTGCGCGGCCTTGCCGCCGACGCGCGCGTTCGCGAAGTCCGGATACTGGGTCGTCGAGTGATTCCCCCAGATGACGACCCGTGCCACGTCGCCGACGCCGACGCCGGCCTTCTTCGCGAGCTGCGTGCGGGCGCGGAGTTCGTCGAGCGTCGTCATCGCGAAGAACCGGTCGTTGGGAATCTTCGGCGCGTTGCTCATCGCGATGAGCGCATTCGTGTTCGCCGGGTTGCCGACGACGAAGACGCGCACGTCTTCTGCCGCGTTCGCGTCGATCGCGCGCCCCTGCTCGGTGAAGATCGCCCCATTCACGCGCAGGAGATCGGAGCGCTCCATGCCGGCCTTGCGTGGAACCGCGCCGACGAGGACCGCCCAGTTGACGCCGCGCATCGCCTCGCCGACGTCCGAACCGTAGCGAACGTCACGCAACAGCGGGAAGGCGCAGTCGTCGAGTTCCATCACGATCCCGCCGAGCGCGCCGAGCGCCGGTTCGAGTTCGAGCAGTTGGAGTTCGAGCTCGGTCTCGGGACCGAACATCTGGCCCGACGCGATGCGAAAGAGGAGCGCGTAGCCGATCTGCCCGGCCGCGCCCGTCACCGCTACCTTGATCCGCTTCTTCACCAGGCCTCCGTTCTTTCGGCAGAAGTCGCGCTCATGCAGGGCGAAGGCGATACGCCGATGACCGAGCATGCGCTGGTTGGCTACGACGCCTGCATTCGCTGCGGGCTCTGCCTGCCGTCGTGTCCGACCTATCTCGAGACTATGACAGAAACATCGGGACCGCGCGGCCGCATTAGTCTCATGAAGGCGGTCGCCGAAGAGCGGCTAGATCTGCTCAGTCCCGGCTTCGTCGGGCAGATGTCCGAGTGCCTCGATTGTCGCGCGTGCGAGGCTGCATGCCCGTCCGGCGTCCGTTACGGAAGTCTCCTCGAAACGGCGCGCACGCAGATCCGGCGAGCGCAGGCGCCGGACGACGCACCGCGCAGCCAAAGGATCAGGGATCTCGTGCGGTCGCTTTTCGCCCGGCCCGACCGCATGCGTCTCGCGGCGACGCTGCTTCGCATCGCGCAGCAGACGGGATTGATTCACGCGGCGTCGCTCTTTGGGTTACGCCGTGCCGCGCAGTTGGCGCCGAAGATACCCGGCGATATCTTCGTCGCGCGCGGCCAGCGGTACGAGGCCGAGCGGCCGCAGGGCCTCGCCTTTCTGCACGCCGGTTGCGTGATGGCCGTGGCCTTCCCCGGCGTGCACCGCGCGACGATGCGAATGCTCGCGCGGGCCGGACTCTCGGTGACCGTGCCGGCGGCGCAAGGCTGCTGCGGCGCGATCGCGCTCCATGCCGGCGAGATGGATTTCGCCCGCGAGCTCGCCAAGACGAACGTCGCGGCGTTCGAGCAGAGCGGCGCCGACGTCTACGTTTCCAACGCGGCGGGCTGCGGCAGCGCGCTCAAAGAGTACGGCGAGCTCTTCGAAGACGACCCGGAGTGGGCGCCGCGCGCCGCAGCGTTCTCACAGCGGGTGCGCGACGTCACCGAGGTGCTCGACGCGATGGATCTCGGCTCGCCGAAACGCGCGCTCGACGCCAACGTGACGTACCAGGAGCCGTGCCATCTCGCGCACGCGCAGCGCGTGACCGGCGCGCCGCGGCGTCTGCTCGCGCGCATCCCCGGTCTGCGTCTCGTCGAGATGGAGGAGAGCGCCGTCTGTTGCGGCAGCGCCGGAATCTACAATCTCACCGAGCCGGAGATGTCGTCGCGCTTGCTTCGGCGCAAGACCGGAGCGATCGTGCGCAGCGGCGCGACGATCGTCGCAACGGCGAACCCCGGTTGCGCCATCCAGGTGAGCGCGGGCTTACGCGAGGCGAACTATCCGGCGCAGGTGCGACACGTCGTCGAGTTGCTCGACGAGGCGTTTACCTAGAGCACGCTGACGCGATCGTGCTCGCGGCGCGCGTCTTCCAGCGTGTTGTAGACCGCGAAGACGCCGATCAAACCGGTGATGTTGAGCAGCCGCGCGATCGAGCCGTCGGCCACGACCAAACGCAGCGACCCGTCGTGTTCGGCTAAGCGACGGTGCGCGCCGATCAGCACGCCGAGGCCGGTGGAGTCGAGAAACTCGAGTTGCGTGAGATCCACGATAAGATGCCGGCTGCCTTTCTCCGTCGCGTCGTTGAAGGCGGCGCGCACGGTCGGCGAGGTCGCGAGATCGAGGCTTCCGCGCAATTTAAAGAGGAGCGTTCTCCCGCCGTCATCGGTCGTAAGGTCGATGCCAAGCTGATCGTGCGTCATCTGCAGAGGCCCTCGTTTCGCGCCCCGGCAAGGCATCGCCTGGAGGCGCGGCGTGTTAACGCCTAAACAAAACGCTCCGCATCGTCGTCCCAGCGCGCCAGGGGCTCGCCGCGCAGATGCACGCCGCCGACCCAGCGGTCGATGGCGTGCTCGTCGAGCCAATCCGCGTCGCCTGCAAGCACGCGCCGGCCGAGTGCGGTCGGAACCGCCATGCCTTCTTCACTCTCGATAAGGGCGGCCTCGCCGATCGCGAGATCGTCCAACATTCGCGCGAAGGCGCGCTCGCCGAGAAAGTATGCCTCTTCGCGAGCCTGCGCGCGCGAAAAGAGCTCTTCCGTGCGCGCGGGGCCCTGTGCGACCGCATAGAGCGCGTGGCGCTGCGAGCGCGACAGGCCGTCGCGTCTCCACGGGTACTCCTCGCAGAGCCGGCGCAGCGCAGGGCGGAGAAACGGCAGGCCGATCGCATCCTCCCCTGCCGCCGCGTAGAGATCCGCGGGCGTCGCCGACGTGAAGCGCTCCCAACTGCGGCGAGCCGACTTGAAGATCGCCGGTGTCGCCGTGCGCCGCTTCGGAAAGAGCGAGAGAATCTCATCGACGGTCATGTTCGCAAGGTAGTGGTCGCTCTGCACGACCGAGATGCGGCCCGGCTCCAGTTCGAGCTCTTCCAGCGCGGTGAGCGTTTGCAGCAGCTGCAGTTGATCGTAGAGGTCGTGTTCGAACCAGAGCACGATCTCGTCGAACTCGCCGGCGCGCCGAATCTGCGAGTCGCGCCGCTCGAAATCGTGGATGAGGCGTATCGGGCTCTCGTATCCGCGATCTGCAAGGTAGCGCGCGCGCAGCGCGCTCGTACTCTCGAGCGAGAGGCCCGAGGGCACGGGACCTTCGTTGAGCGCGTCGCGCCACGCGATGTGCGTGCCCGAAATCCCCGCCTTCTTCAGCAGGTAGAGCGCGCCGTCGCCGTTGGTGATGTGAAGCGCGGCGGCCGAGCGCTTCACGGCCCGCGCGTCCACCACGTGCCGCCCGGCACGTAGACGGCGGATCCCTCTCCCCAGATCACGTGATTGACGCCGTTACCGTCGACCGAAAGCCCCAGGTAGTCGCCGAAGGGAAACTCGTAGCCGCCGTGGTGCTTGTACGGCGCTCCGTCTTCGCGATTCGAGAGGCGTATCGCGCCGCTCCACGTCGTGCCGCCGTCGGTGCTCCGCGCGTACCACGTGTTCCACGTCTTCGGTCCGTTGCGATCGTCTTGCCAGACCAACCGAAAGTCGCCGGCGCTCGGGCCGGCGGCGATCGCCGGGCTCGTGTTATTGCCGGCGGCGTTGAGCAGTGCCGGCGCGCTCCACCGCTTCCCGTCATCCGAGGAACGGCTGACGTAGAGCGAGTTGGGTGCGTGCTTCGAGTCGTTCCGCGCGAAGACGAAGACGAGATTACCGTGACGATCCGACGCAACCGCATCCTGCCCGGTGAAGAAATCCGGATAACAGTGACGCACGCCGCAGCGTTGCCCTTCGTGCGTCGCCGCGAACGGAACCTCGCGCCAGGTGACGCCGCCGTCCGACGACGCAACGAGCGCGATCTGGCCCGCGCCGGTCTCGTTGCGCCCCAGCTCGCCGTCCACGGCGAACCAGACGGTACCGTCGCTGCCGACGGTCGCACCGTACGAGTAGTACCAGCCTCGGCGCTTCGTCGCGCGCACCGCGGACGACCACGTCGAACCGCCGTCGTGCGAGGATGCGACGTAGAGCGCGTAGCGGTCGTTGTACGAGACGTAGACGTCCTTTCCGTCGCTCGAAACGGCGAGCGTCGGTTTGTCGCTGTAGTGCTGGCGCCCGTCGAGCCGAACGGCTTTCGTCCAGGTTACGCCGTGGTCGCGCGAGCGCGCAAAGACGACGCCAGGCCTGAATCCGTCGAGACAGACGACGTCGATCGTGCCGTTCGCGACCGCCATCTGCGGATCGTATTGAAACGGCACGCGCACGCCGCGACGACAGAGATGGCGCTCCACGCCCCACGTCGTTCCGCTATCGGACGAGGCGCGAAAGAGCAAGTAGTTCGGCCGTTGCCCGGTCGTCAACTGATAGACCCACGACGAGTCCGGATCTGCGGCCACCACCGGTTCCCAACGATAATCGGCGGTCGTGCCCCAGAGGCGTTCGCTCTCGAACCCCGCGCTGGACGCGTAGGGCGCATGCACGTTGCCGGCGGTGCACGACGCGGCGAGCACCACGCAGAGCAGCGCGTAGCGCGCGGCTCGTGCCGTCAGAAGGCTCCGATCCCTTTCGGCGATCCCCAGCCGGTGCACGCTGTGTACGGTCCGTAGCCGTAGCCGTTGCAGGAGCCGCCGAGCACGTAGAGGTCCTTGTGGTGCGACGCTTGCCAGAAAGTGCGGCCGCCGTCTTGTTTGCTCGCGTTGCCCGCGAGGCCGAAGATGCCGGCTACGAGCGGCGCCGAGACGCTCGTGCCGCCGACGGAAAACCATCCGCCATAACCGTACGAGTCGTACGCGGCGACGTCCCACGAAACCGCGCCGGCGTCGTTGGCAAGGCGGCCGTTGCAGTAGGTATCGTGCTGCCATTTCGGCTTCTTGATGCCGGCCGCGCAGCCGCCCTCCGACGGATCCCAGATCGTCTCGACGTAGTTCGAACCGTTTTTCGTCAACAGGGTTCCGCCCACGGAGACGACGGTTGCATAGGCCGCGGGCGCGCCGATGCCGTCTCCGGAATCGCCGCTCGCTGCGACGTACGTAACGTGCTTGTGCGCGAACGCGCGGGGGTTGACGCAATCGCTCGATCCGACGCACGTCCAACTATTCGTTACGATGTGTGCGCCCAGTTTCACCGCTTCGGTCTCGGCGGTCTCGAGATCGGCGCCGTCGGAACCATTCGCTTCGATGAGATAGATCGTGCAGAGCGGGCAGACCGCAGCGATCATCTCGACGTCGAGATCGCTCTCGAGGCCCCAGGAAGAACTCCCCTGCGGATAGTTCGACGTTTCGCCCTGCTGATTGTACTTCGTGAAGGTTGCCGTGCCGAGCGAGTACTTCGCGCGATATGCGGCGAGATCCGAATCGACGTTCGGGTTGTCGTACGCGCCGACGACCGCGACGATCTGGCCGTTCCCCTTCGTTCCGGACGGAAGTTTATAACGGCTTTGAAAATCCGTCGGAGTCAAACCGGCAGTCGCGGGATCGACGCCAGGCTCGATCAGCGCCAAGCAGCGCGCTTCGCCGCGATGCGCCGGACAGACGGCTTTCGCCGCGCGCGCGGCCGGTTCGAGTCCTCCGGGCAGCGGCGAAACCGTTGGCTGGGCTGCGTTGCAGCCCCACAGAAGCGTGAAAAGTAACGCCGTCACTACAACGCGACCACGCCGAGCCCAACAGTCCATCTTCTTGCCCTCCACGTTGAAGGTTCTTCGGAGCCCGAGCGCGCCCTACTGCGCATGAAGACGCTCTTCCTCGGCCCCACCGGCGTCCGCGCCGGATGGCGCTTCCTCGCCTACGTCGCGCTCCTGGTCGGGCTCGAGACGACGCTGCAGCGGCTCGCGCCCTTCGTGCTGACGGCGCTGCATCTCGACGAGAACACGCTCAACGCGCCGGCGTTCGTCGTCGCTGAAATTTTCGAGGGCGTCGCGGTCTTCGGCGCGACCGCCGTGCTCGCGGCCTTTGAGCGCCGGCGGATTGATGCGTACGGCCTGCCGGTTCGCCTAGCGTTCGGCCGGCGGTTTTGGGAAGGCGTCGTGCTTGGCGCGCTCATGGCGGGCGGCGTCGCGGTGGCGATGATCGCCGTCGGAGCGATGGTCGTGCACGGCGTCGCGTTGCACGGCGCCGATCTCATCGTCGAGGCGGTGCTCTGGCTGGTCGTCATGCTCCTCGTCGGATTCAACGAGGAGTATATGTTCCGCGGCTACCCGCTGCAGGCGCTGACCCGCGGCATCGGTTTCTGGCCCGCCGCCGTCGTGCTCTCGCTGCTCTTCGGTGCGGCGCACCTCAACAAAGCCGATGAGAACGCGATCGACATCGCGAACATCGTCGTGCTCGGCCTGCTCATCTGCTTGACGCTGCAACGGACCGGCTCGCTCTGGCTCGCCGTCGGCTTCCATTGCAGCTTCGACTTCATGCAGTTCTTCGTCATCGGCACGCGCAACGGCGGCGCACAGCCGGTCGGACACCTCCTCGACGTCACCTTCCCCGGCCCGGCGTGGGCGAACGGCGGTCCGCTCGGTACCGAGGCGAGTTACTTCATGCTTCCCGCGATCGCGCTGATGCTTGCCTACATCCTCGTGCGCTATCCGAAGCCGAGGCCGTTGATCACAACGGAAGCCACTGCGAGTTCAGGCAGTCGTTAAGCGCGGCGAGATCGGAGCGGCTCGGCGTCGAGGCGTTGACCTTATCGGCGCAGACGCCACCGAGATCGCGCGCGAGAACCTCATTCAAACCCCCGGCCAGATTCTTGTAGTCGCTGCGCTTGGAGGCGTCGGTCGCGATCGCCGGATCGTCAATCATCGAAAAGAGGACGATCACGCTGCTGCCGGCCACGAACGCGCTCCCCACCGCCCGGCTGCCGTAGTGCATGTTCAGCGCGTTGAGAATGATCGTGCGCGAGGCCATCGGGTCCGACCAATCTTCTTTCTGCTCGCCGGTCGTGATTAGCGGCCAGTCGATCTGCATCTCGAGCAGCGTGTCGAGCATGGGATTGAGCAGCCTAAAATCCGAGTTCGATAGCACGGTCTGGCAGTGCGCGTAGGGGTTGCGCTGCGCGCAGAGATGGAGCCGCTCGTAATCCTGCCCCAGCATGTAACCGCCGAAGAGCATCTTCTTATGCTGGGCCGCGTTGGCTTGGCTGTAGTTAAAGAGACTGAAGCTTAGAGCCGTCCCGGCGATCAGCAGACTGAGGAGATCGGAAGGCTTGAAGCCCCATCGCGTCAGCACGGCACGGCGGTCGAGAGCGGCGACGTGGACGTCGGACACGGCGTCGGAGTCGCCGATGCGACCGCGGCGCGCGCCTGCGGCGCGTCACCGAAGCTCGCAACGAGCAAGCAGCACGAGAGAAGCACTAACCAAGCAATTTTCATCTTCCTAACCTCATTTTGGAACTGCTACCACCCTTCGACTCCGCTCAGCCCTTCGACTCCGCTCAGGATGACATGACCCTTCGACTCCGCTCAGGATGACATGACCCTTCGACTCCGCTCAGGGTGACACGGTAGTAACGGCAATTTCGTGTCATGCTGAGCTTGTCGAAGCACGAAGCACGGTCGCCCTTCGACTCCGCTCAGCCCTTCGACTCCGCTCAGGATGACACGGTAGTAACGGCAATTTCGTGGCCCTTCGACTCCGCTCAGGGTGACACGGTGAAGCTGGGGTGGCTGGATTCGAACCAACGCATGGCGGAGTCAAAGTCCGCTGCCTTACCGCTTGGCTACACCCCATAGGCCGGCTCACTTCGACGCGCGTGCCAAAAAGCAAGCGCCGCCGGGGATCGGCGGCGCTGCTGCTGGACCGTGCCCGACGCTAGCGCGAGGCGATGAGACGCTTCGCCCCGACGTAGCGCGACGCCCAATACGACTCGGAGAGGTGGCTGACCATCACGCCGTGGCTCGAGCTGGCGTGGACGAACTCGCCGTGACCGAGATAGATGCCCACGTGCGATACGCCGCCGTAGGTATCGAAAAAGACCAGGTCGCCCGCACGCGGGCCGCCGACCGCCGGCCGCCCTGCGTCGTACTGCGCGTCGGCCGTCCGCGGCAGACCGATCCCGAGCATCGCAAAGACGTGCTGGACGAAGCCCGAGCAGTCGAAGCCCGACGAGGTCGTACCCCCGAAGACGTACGGCACGCCGAGGAAGCGCAGCGCGCTGCGGGTCAGCGCCGAGGCCATCTTCGAGGTGCGGACGATCACGTCGCCGGCGAAGCGTCCGATCCCGGCGCGATGGCGGGTGGGCGTCGTGACCATCAAATGGGAGGTCCAGACCTGGACGTCCGGGCTCAGCGTCTGGGCGTCTACCGCCCGCGAGGATCCGGTGAAATCTAGCTGGGGTGCGTAAGTGGGTGCGTCGGCTCGGGCAATGCCGATAGAGCCGGCGATTAAGAGGGCAAATGCCACTACAGCTAATGAATGACGCAAGAAACCGCTCCTCTTTCGCGACACTTGCGGGGTTAGTTGACGGGTTCGGGCGGAAAAGAGTCGCCCTAGGGCCGACCGGCCCACTCACCCCTACCGGGGAATCCCCCGCTCGGGACTCTCGTCCCGACTCAGTGACCTTGTTCAGGTATCCGCGGGCGGTTCGGC
This sequence comes from Candidatus Binatia bacterium, assembly GCA_035541935.1. Lineage (GTDB taxonomy): Bacteria > Vulcanimicrobiota > Vulcanimicrobiia > Vulcanimicrobiales > Vulcanimicrobiaceae > Cybelea. Next base: position 16,265 of record DATKMJ010000053.1, read on the forward strand.
GGCACGCCGAGACGCCCTTCCTGGGAACTTCTCAATTGTCTGATTCCCGGCTACGCCACCCCCAGGCGCTCGACCTCCTGCTCGATGCGAGCGGCCACCCGGCCGGCCTCGGCCTCGACCCGAGCCCGGTCGTCGCCCTCGGCCATGACCCGGATGAGCGGCTCCGTGCCCGATGCCCGGACGAAAATTCGGCCCGAAGCGCCCAGCGCGGCCTCTGCGGCGGCGATCGCTTCGACGACCGGGGCGGTCAGGAGCACGTCGCGGCGGCTCGTGCGCACGTTGACCAAGACCTGCGGCACGACGACGACCTCGCGAACGAGATCGTGGAGGCTCGCGCCCTGCGCCGCGACGAGTTCGAGCAGCGTGATCGCCGTCCGCGGGCCGTCGCCGGTCGTGTTGTAGCGGAAATCTATGACGTGCCCGGACTGCTCGCCGCCCAGCGTGAAGCCGCCGGCCTGCATCACCTCGAGCACGTAGCGATCGCCGACCGGCGCGCGAACGAGCGCGATGCCGCGCGCCTGCAGGGCGCGCTCGAATCCGATGTTGCTCATCACGGTCGCGACGATCGTCTCGCCGGCGAGCTCGCCGCGCGCCATCATCGAAGCGCCGATTGCATAGAGAACGTGGTCGCCGCTTAAGCTCTCCCCGGTCTCGTCGACGAAGAGCGCGCGATCGGCGTCGCCGTCGAACGCGACTCCGACGCTGCGTTTGCCGTCGGCGCCGGCCGCCCGCACCGCGGCGATCAGGCCCCGCAAGTCGGTCGCGCCGCACTCGACGTTGATGCGCGCGCCATCGTTCTCACAGTTGATCTCGGTGACGTCGGCGCCGAGCTTGCGCAGCGCGTACGGCGCGATGGCATACGCAGCGCCGAACGCGCCGTCGACCACGACGTGCAGCCCGCGCAGGTCCACCGCGCTCTCGTAGAGCTCGCGATAGTAGTGACGGCCCAGGTTCTGCGCCACGCGCGCGACGCCGATGCCCGTTCCGGTCGGCCGCGGCAGATCGGCGTCGAGCGCCGCCTCGATCCGATCCTCGATCTCGTCCGAGAGCTTGAAGCCGTCGGGCCCGAAGAATTTGATGCCGTTGTCGGCGATCGGGTTATGCGACGCGCTGATCACCGCTCCAGCGGCTGCCCCGGTGCGCCGCGTGACGCAGGCGACCGCCGGCGTCGGCACGATTCCGAGCGAGATCGCGTTGCAACCGACCGAGGTGATTCCCGCGACAAGCGCCGCTTCGAGCATCGTTCCCGAGAGCCGCGTGTCGCGCCCGACGAGAATCGGCCGCTCCCGATCGCCTCTTGCGAGAACGCTTGCCGCCGCCCGGCCGACGCGCATCGCCAACTCCGGCGTCAACTCGCGGTTCGCGACGCCGCGCACGCCGTCGGTCCCGAAGAGGCGGCTCACTTCGCGGCGCCTGCGATGAAGTGAACGCGGATGCGAACGAGATTGGGCGCGACCGTAAGCCCGGGCAGCTCGGCGCCCGACGCATCCACCGGAATCGGCCGCACCATCGCGTCGACGGCTTTCGGCGTCTCCGGAAGCGTCAGATCGGCCTGGACGGCCGAGACCTGCGCCAACTCCGACGTCGGAGCGCGCACCATCGCGGAGTTCGGGCGTATCTCCGCGTCGCTGACGACGATCCCGCTCGGCTGGGCGCCGACGTAGTGGACGGTGATCGGGAAGGCGCGCACTTCGATCTTCTCGATCGTCAGCGTTACCGATGCCGGGCTGAGGCTCTGCACGACGACGTCGGGCGCGACGAGCGTCACCGGCACGTTGTAGACGCCGGGCGCCTTGTTCGTCACGTCGAGCACCGCCTTGATCTCGTCGGCCTTCACGACGGGCGCGCCGCGTTTCGTCGCGACGGTCACGCTCGCGTTGCGATCGGCGAGCCGTGCGGTGTAGCCGAGCGGCAGGTTTTCGACGGAGATCGGAATCGAGAGCTGATCGAGCTGCGCCGAGCCATTCTGGCTGCTCGCAAGTCGGAAATAGGCCCACCCGACAATCGCAAGCGCAAGCGCGAGCATCTTGAGGCCGAAGTTGTTGCGGACGATCTCCACGCGGGCGGGTTCTCTACGAGACCTTCGACGCGGGCTCGTCGCGCTGACGCAGCCGCGAGCGCAGGTGCGCGATGAGGTCCG
>DATKMJ010000054.1 GCA_035541935.1 Candidatus Binatia bacterium
GCGGGCGATGCGAGTTCGATTCTCGTCGGTCACCCACCGTCTAATCCCCTTGGAGAGGTGGCGAAGCGGTTGAACGCAACCGCCTTAAAAGCGGTCAAGCCCGGCCCCGGGCGCGAGGGTTCGAATCCCTCCCTCTCCGCCTTGGCCTCGATCTCTCGATCGGGGCCACTCCATTTTCAAGGGACTCGTCGCGTTCGAGGGCTACCGGAAGCCTTCCTCGCGACCGTGTGTCCGATGCCGTTCCGGCTTGGAATCCAGAATCCTCCTCATTGTCGGATGAGTTTGGATGATTTTGGATTATCTGGGATTCGCGTGGTATGCTTGGTGCCCCTATGGACCAAGACGAGCCCGTCGAGGAGCAAATAGAGCTACGCCTCCACGTTTCACGCGACGAAAGCGATGGGCTAGTAGCCATACGTAGTTCCTTTCAGGGAATCGTCACCAAGAAGTCAGCAGCCCGGCTACTGATCTTGTATGGCTTGGAGCATATCGAGGCCGTCCTGGCCTGGTACAGCCAGCGGGTCGTCGACGCCGTTCGGCAGACGCGCCCCCGTTGAATCCAAAAGGGACCACTACCCCCTTCTCCACACCTGTGGACAAGCTTGTGGAAAAGGGGCTTTGAGGGAACGTTGAGGGCGTTCATTCCGCCTTATTCCTTCGGGGAAATCCGTGCTTCTGGGCGATCCCCTCATGGGGGTTCATAAATCGGAAAAATCCCCGAAAACTCGTTCCGGGCGACCTGTGGATAAGTGCATAAAGTCGTGCATAAAACCCGCAGGAGCAAGACTTCATTAAGCCAAGTGGTTGCGCCCTCGGCGGGGGTGGAGAGCAAACAGCTTTTATAAGAGGACTGTAGGTGATGGCGCTTGCGATCAACTCGGAGACGTCCAACGAACTCTGGCAATCCGCGCTCGACACTCTGGAACGAACGTTTTCAAAGCCTGTCTTTGAAATGTGGATCAAACCGATCCGGTTTATCTCGTTTCACGGTAACGAGCTGCACCTTGCGGTGCACAGCAAGTTTGCCCAAGACTGGGTAGGGAGCAAGCTACGCGCCCAGATGATCGGCGTGCTGAGCGAGCTCTTCTGCACCGATGTCGAGTTGCGTCTCTCCGTCTCCGACCCCGCCGAGGGTTCGCGCGCCGGCGCGGGCGTTGCGCCGCCGCGACCGCTTGAGGAATTCCGTAGCGCAAACCTTAATGCTCGTTATACTTTCGAAGAGTTCGTCGTCGGTAATTCCAACCGGTTCGCTCACGCCGCCGCCCAAGCGGTCGCCGGCGCCCCGGCGCACGCCTACAATCCGCTCTTCCTGTACGGCGGCGTCGGTCTCGGCAAGACGCATCTCATGCACGCGATCGGCCATCGCGTCTTTCAAGACAACCTCGCGGCAAACGTCGTCTACGTGACGTGCGAAAAGTTCACGAACGAGTTCATCATCGCACTGCAGAACAACCGCACGCCGGAGTTCCGCAATCGCTACCGTCAAGTCGACGTGCTCCTCATCGACGACATCCAGTTCCTCGCCGGGAAAGAGACGACGCAAGAAGAGTTCTTCCACACGTTTAACGCGCTCCACGAATCCGGCCGCCAGCTGATCATCTCGTCCGACCGGCCGCCGAAGGAGATTCAGACGCTCGAAGCGCGCCTGCGTTCGCGATTCGAATGGGGCCTGCTCACCGACATTCAAGCGCCCGATCTCGAGACGCGCGAAGCGATCCTTCGCAAGAAGGCCGGCAGCGAGAACATCCCGGTGCCCGACGAGGTTACGTCCTTTATTGCAAAGGTGATTCCGTCGAATATCCGCGAGCTCGAGGGCGCGCTCATCCGCGTGATCGCCTACGCATCGCTCACGAAATCGCCGATCACGACCGACCTCGCGGCCGACGTCCTCAAGAGTGCGGTCGCACAGGCTCCGCTGCACCGGATCACGATCGGAAAGATTAAGGAGACCGTCTCGGGCGCGCACGGCTTGACCGTCAAGGAGATGGATAACGGACGCCGCGATCAACGGCTCGCCGCCCCGCGGCAGATCGCGATGTACATCGCGACCGAGCTGACGAACTACTCGCTCCCGCAGATCGCCCGCGAGTTCGGCAAGAAGGATCATACGACCGTGATGTACGCGCGCGACAAGATCAAGGAACAGATGCAGCGCGACGAGGCGTATCGTAACAAGATTCGCCAGCTCATCGCGATGTGCCAGAACCCCTGAACACGCCGCACACAAGGACGCGCCTCTCGCTTGAGGATAGCCGCCGGCGACCCGGCGGCCGTGGAAACGTGGATGGGGCGACGCATTCTGCCCACAGGTTTATTCCGCGACGAAATCCGCGCCGCGGCTAGCAAAAGGCGATTTGTCCCCAGAATGCACCGCCCTACTACTGCTGCGACTTTCCATTCATAATTACTAGGAAAACGTAGCCGTTCGACCAACGGTGGAGAACGATGAAATTCGTCTGTACCACGAAAGATATCGCGGCCGCCGTCGGCGCCGCCAGCAAGGTGGTCAACACGCACACGACCATACCGGTCCTCTCGAACGTCTTGCTGCAGGCGGACGGCGGAAAGATATCGGTCCGGGCGACGGATCTCGAGCTGACCCTCGAGCATTCGATTCCGGCGGAGGTCGCCGAGGGCGGCGCGGTGACGATCCCGGCGAAGCTCTTTGCCAGTTATCTCGGCAACCTCGCGCCCGGGACGCTCGAGCTGACGGGGACGCCGACCCGAGCCAGCGTCAAGTACCAGCGCAGCAACTACGATTTCCATGCCCTGCCGGCCGAAGAGTATCCGCCGCTGCCGTCGGCGACGCGCGGCGCTCAGTTCGAGATCTCCGCCAAGCGCTTCCGCGAGGGGATAGACGCGACGATCTTTGCAGCCTCCGGCGAGGAGGCGCGCGGCGCCGTCCTCATGGGCACGCTGCTCGAGGTCGAGGGGAACGCGCTGACGATGGTCGCCACCGACGGCTACCGGCTGGCGAAGTTCTCGACGACGCTCGAGAGCGGTGGTTCCGATAAGGAGAAGTTCATCGTGCCCTCGCGCGCCCTCGCCGAGGTCGCGCGAAACCTCGGAGCCGGCGAGAAGATCGCCGTCAGCGCGCTCGGCGCGCAGAGCAATCAACTCCAGATGGCCAGCGGCGACGTCACGATCACGGTGCGCCTCGTGGACGGGCAGTACCCGAACTACCAGCAGGTCATCCCCGCGAAGTTCGACCGCTCGGTGACCGTCGGAACGGCCGCACTCGTCGCCAGCCTGCGCCGCGCCGAGCTCGTCGCCGGCGATCGTGCCAGCATGGTTAAACTCGCGATTGCGAATCAGACGCTGATCGTGACGGCAAGTTCAGACGTCTCCGGCACCGCCTACGAAGAGCTCGAGATCGAGCAAACCGGCGAAGATCTGACGATCGCCTTCAACGCGCGCTATCTCGTGGAGATTCTCAACCACGTCAAGAGCGAGAAGACCGTCATCGAGTTCTTGGGTCCGTTGTCGCCCGCGGCGATCCGACCGCTCGAGGCGCTCGAGAGCGGCGCGCAGCTCTACGTGCTCATGCCGCTGCGGCAATGATGTGCTGCTCAAGCGGATAACGCTCACGGATTTTCGCAATTACTCGGCGCTCGATCTCGAACCAACTGCCGGACTGAACGTCTTCGTCGGAGCGAACGCGCAGGGGAAGAGCAATCTTCTCGAGGGCGTCGCAATGCTCGGCACCGGAAAATCGTTTCGCACGCAGCGAGAGGGCGACACGATCCGTCAAGGCTGCGAGCGCGCGCACCTGCACGGGCGCGCGGCGCTGCGGGCGGGCGACGTCGAGCTGGCCTGCACGATCGAGCGATCGAGCCGTGGAACGCATAAGAGTTATACGGTCAACGGCGCCGGCGTACGCTACGCGAGTTACCTCGGACGTATGCGGATCGTCACGTTCGTGCCGGCGGATCTGCAGCTCGCGAGCGGTACGCCGAGCGCGCGGCGAGCCTTCTTGAACAGCGCGCTTTCGCAGGCCGACTCGCGCTATTACTACGAATTAGCGCGCTATCGCAACGCCGTTCAGCAAAAGAACGCGATGCTGCGCGGCGCGGTCGAGCCCGACGCCGAGTTGTTGGCGACGTACGACGGCACGCTCGTCGAAGCCGGCACGCAGATCATGCTCGCGCGCAGGCGGCTGATCGACGAGCTCGCGGCGAGCGCCCGGCGCGCCCACGCGCGATTTGCCGGAACCGAGCGGCTCGAGATCGAGTATCAGCCCAACGTGGTCTTCGAGACGGCTAGCGACGAGGGAATCCGCGAGGCATTCGAGGCGCGGTTGCGCCACTGCGCCGAAGCGGAGCGGGCCCGCAAGACCTCGATCGCCGGGCCGCACCGGGACGACGTCGGACTGACCCTCGACGGCATCTCGCTCGCGTCCTACGGTTCGCAGGGGCAGCAACGCACGGCGGTACTCGCGCTCAAGGTAGCCGAATATGCCGTGATGCGTGATCGCTCGAACGAGGCGCCGCTCTTGCTGCTCGACGACGTGCTCTCCGAGCTCGACGAAGAGCGCGCGGCCGCGTTCTTGGAGGAGATTGGAGAGTACGAACAGGCCTTCATCACGACGACGCACCTCCCGGTGGGGCTTCCCGGCGGAGCGCGCCTCGCGCGCGTCAGCAACGCCGAAGTGCACGCGACGGTAGCATGCTGAGACTCTCCGCCGCGCTTTCGGGATGGAAGCCGGCCGATCGCGGCGCCGCTCGAGCCCCGCTCGCACTGCTCGAAGCGGCGTGGCCGGAGATCGTCGGCGCCGGCGTCGCCGCGCATTCGCAACCGGCGGGGATCAACGGGAAGACGCTGCTCGTCACGACGCAATCGAGCGCGTGGAGCAACCAGTTGGCGTTTCTCTCCGACCACGTCGTGCGGGCCGTCGCCGCGCGGCTGCCGGGCATCGGCATCGAGCAGCTGCGATTTCGCGTCGGCCGCATCGCTCGCCGAACGGCCGCGCCGCCCGCGCCCGCCCGCGCGAGGCGTCAGCCGGTCGAGCCCCGCCCGCCGTCGAGTTCGGCGGCCGAGGCGCTCGAGCGATTCCGTCGCAGCGTCGACGCTCGACACCGCTCCCGTCGCGCCGCCGGTTGGAGCGAGTGCGCGGGTTGCGGCGCTCCCGTTCGGGAGCCGGGCGCGCGCTGTGCCGCTTGCCTCGGGGCCGCAGCCAAGGAGCGCGCCCAAACGACCGCGCGGTTGCTCTTCGAAGCCCCCTGGCTCGGCTACCCCGGAACGTCCGCGCTCGTTAGCGGGTTACAAGAGGCGGAGTACGAGGAGATCCGCACCGAGCTCTTACGGCGGTGGTGGCGGATGCTTGCCCAAGCCAGGGCCGCCAAGCGGCTCTCGCGCGACGGACGCGAACGTGCCGTCGCGGGCTCGTACGTGCTCCTGCAGAGCAAGATTCCACCGGAGGAGATAATGCCCGCGACCGTCCGCAGCATCTTGGGCGACGAGCTGCACGACCTTTTGTACGGAGAGTCCTAGTGTCGACAAACTATACCGGCGAGCAGATCGAGGTACTGCGCGGGCTCGAAGCCGTGCGCAAGCGCCCCGGCATGTACATCGGCAACACCGCCGAGCGCGGCTTGCATCAGCTCGTCTACGAGGCCGTGGACAACGCCGTGGACGAAGCGCTGGCCGGGTACGCGCACAACGTGCGGGTCGTCCTCTACAAAGACGGCGCGTGTTCCGTCGAGGATGACGGGCGCGGCATTCCAATCGACATCCACGCAGAAGAGAAGCTGCCGGCGGTCGAGGTCGTGATGACGATCCTGCACGCCGGCGCGAAGTTCGGCAAAGGCGGCTACAAGGTCTCGGGCGGCCTGCACGGGGTCGGCATCTCCGTCGTCAACGCGCTCTCCGAGTCGATGGTGACGCGCGTCGAGCGCGACGGGTTCATCTGGGAGATGCGCTTCGAGCGCGGCATCACCGTGCAGAAGCTGAAGAAGGTCGGCAAGACCGAGGGCACCGGAACGCTCCAGTGGTTCAAGCCCGATCGCGAGGTGTTCGAGGTTACCGAGTTCCACTGGGACATCTTACAGAAGCGACTGCGCGAGCTGGCGTTTCTCAACCGGGGTCTCTCGATCACCCTTCGCGACGAGCGCGCCGAGCCCGTGCGGGAGCGTACCTATCTGTTCGACGGCGGCATCGTCTCGTTCGTCGAGTGGCTGAACGAAAAGAAGGATCCGCTGCATCCGATCATCTCGACGCACGCCGAACGCGACGGCGTCGACGTCGAGGTGGCGATGCAGTATACCGGCGCGTACGCCGATCAGATATTCTCGTACGCAAACAACATTGGGACGATCGAGGGCGGGATGCATCTTCAGGGCTTCCGCCAGGCCGTCACCAACGCGGTCAACTCCTATGCGCGCAAGCGCGGCATGCTCAAGGAGACCGACAGTTCGCTCTCGACCGACGACGTCGTCGAAGGGCTGACGGCGGTCGTCTCGGTGAAACTGCAAGATCCCCAGTTCGAAGGGCAGACCAAGACGAAGCTCGGCAACGCGAGGGTGCGCAGCATCGTCGCGGGGCTCGTCTCGGAGCGCCTCGACTTCTTCCTCGAGGAGAATCCGAAGTACGCGCGCGCGATCGTCGAGAAGTGCATGCAGGCCCAGCGCGCCCGCGACGCCGCGAAGAAAGCGCGCGACCTCTCGCGGCGCAAGAACGCGCTCGAGGGATCGGGTCTGCCGGGCAAGCTCGTCGACTGCAAGAACGGCAACCCCGCCGAGAGCGAGCTCTTCCTCGTCGAGGGCGATTCAGCCGGCGGCACCGCAAAGGGCGGCCGGGATCCGAACTCGCAAGCGATCCTGCCGCTGCGCGGCAAGATCCTCAACGTCGAAAAGGCCCGCCTCGATAAGGTGCTCGCGAACGAAGAGATTCGCACGATGATCACGGCGCTGGGCACGGGCTTCGGCGACGAGTTCAACGTCGAGAAGCTGCGCTACCACAAGATCATCATCATGACCGACGCCGACGTCGACGGTTCGCACATCCGCACGCTCTTGCTGACGTTCTTCTACCGGCAGATGAAGCCGCTCGTGGAAGAGGGCCACGTCTTCATCGCGCAGCCGCCGCTCTACGGGATTCGCAAAGGCAAGAAGCAGTATTGGGCGTTCACCGAAGCGGAGCTCAAAGCGATCGTCGGGGACGACGGTAAAGACTTCGCGATCCAGCAGTACAAGGGTCTCGGCGAGATGGACGCCGAGCAGCTCGCCGTCACGACGATGGAAGTCGGACATCGGCGGCTCAAGCAGATCACCGTCGAGGATGCGGTCGAAGCCGAGCAGATTTTCACCGATCTTATGGGCGATAAAGTCGAGCCGCGGAAGCAGTACATCTTCGACTACGCCAGGAGCGTCAAAAACCTCGATCTATAAGGGCTTTCTTTAGAAGCTCCTTAGCGGGGCGGGGTCTTGCGCCGGGCGAGGGGTATAAGAGCGCAAGGAACACCACGTGCGCACCCGCCTTACGATCGGCCTGTTGGCCGGAACGATCCTGCTCTCACTCGTGGTTGCAAAGCGTCACGAGGTGCTGCGGCTCGCCATCGAGGGCGCCGGGCTCGCCGCCGGCTACTCGGTCAGGATCGGGGAGCAGCACGTTGCCTGGGACGCAGCTGAGTTTTTGGATCTGCGCGTCGCCCGCGGCGGCGAGCCGCTTCTCTTCGCGCGGCGCATAACGCTGCGCTACTCGCCGCGCGATCTTCTGCCCGCAAGCCGGCATCGCTTCGGACTGCTCGCCATCGAGGCGATCGGAGCGAAGGTGACGCTGACGCGCTTTCGCGACGGCAGTTTCAACTTCAACGTCCCGCGAGCCGGACCGCCGGGCCCGCCGCAACGCCCGAACGGCGTGCCGCTGCGCTTCTCGATGCGCGTGCGCGACGCGCAGATCGAGCTGCGCGAACCGACGGCGTACGATCCGAGCGCAAAGGACCTTCGCGTTCGCGATATCAACGCCGATGGATCCATCGACAGCGTTGCGGTCACGCGGTATCGGGCGCGCGGCGTCGTGATCGAGCAGTCGCCGGAACCGTTCACGATCGCCGGCCGCGTGGATACGATGGCCGGCTATGCCGTCCACCACGCGCGCGCGCCGCGCTTTCCGATGCGCGCGCTGGCGAATTACTTCGCGGAGACGCCGGCCGTGCGCGTGCTCGGCGGGACGGCGCGAAACTTTGACGCGCGGATCTACGCGCTCGGCGTGACGCCCGGCGCGGCGCCCGACTACCACGTCAGCTTGAGCCTCGACGTGGATAACGGCCGGCTCGCGCTCCAATCGCTTGCGGCGCCGGTCGAGGGAATCGTCGCGCGCCTCGACGTCGTCGATAACGCCTTCTTCGTGCGCGACGCGCGCGCGACGCTTGCCGGCATCCCGTTGCACTTTACCGGCGGCACGTACGACTTCACCGGCGGGCTCACCGGCCGTGCGGAGCTCAACATCGGCGTCTGGGGAGCCGGCGACCTTTCGGGGCTGCGGCAGGCGTTCGCGTTCGCCCGCGATCAGGAGATCTCGGGGCACGCTCGCCTCGGCGTGCTCGTGCACGGTCCGATCGACGATCCCGTGATCGTCGCTCGCGTGGAGGCCCCGCACGCGCGCTACCGCACGCTGCCGTTCGAGGCGCTCTCGGCCGGCGTCGTCTACAATAGCAACGTCGTCGCGCTCTCGCCGCTGAGCGTCCGGTACGGCGGCGTCGCGCTCCACCTCGACGGGACGCTCGGCCTCGGACGGCACCTCATGTCGCGGTTCGCGGTGCAGGTCACCGGAAGCGCGAGCCGTCTGCCCTACCTCGACGAGATGCTCGGTGACGAGCCGATTCTCATCGACGCGAGCGCGACCGGAACCGACCTGCTCTTCCGCGTCACCGGGAGTGCGGCGTCGGCACGCGGCGTCGATCGCGTCGCCTCGATCGTCCGTATGGGTCCGGACGGCACGGCGAACGTCGACCCTTTCTGGTTCCACACGCAGCGCGGCGATCTCGACGGCGGCTACATCCTCGACCGGCCGCACGACACGAGCGCCTTCTGGCTGATCGCCGGCGGATTGCGAATGCGCGCGCCGAGATTTCAAGCGTTTCCCGGCCTGTCGCTCCCGCAGATCCCGCCGATCGATTCGCGCTCCGTCGGCATGACGGTCGCAGGCGGAGGCTCGGGCAAAGATATCGTTCTTGCCGGGCTTGTGAACGGAAGCGACGCGAGCATCGCCGGCGTCAAGTTCGATCGCATAGACGCCGCGTTCGGCGGCAATCTGCAGAACGCGTCGGTCAACCTTCTTCGCGCGACGGGGCCGTGGGGAACGTTCGACGGTCACGGTCAGTTTTCGTCGGCGCGGTTCGCCGCGTACGGCGCGTATCGTGGAACGTTCGACGGCCTGCAGCCCTTCCTCGGCAGCGCGATCCCGGGCCACGGAGCGCTCGCCGGAACCGTCGGTGTCGGCATCGAGCCGCAACGCATCGTCGTCGTCGGCTCGAATCTGCGGATGCGCGGCGCGACCCTGCGCGGCATTCCGATCGAACGCGCGAGCCTCACCCTGGCGGTCGAAGGCAATCGTCTGCGCATCTACTCGGCGTCGGCGCGCGCCGCTGGCGGCGACGTCGTCGCGGCCGGCGTCTTCCCGCTCGCAGCGCCGGGCGCGGGCCGGCCGCAAGCGCTCTCGCTCGTCGCGAAGCGGCTGGACGCCGCGCAACTTCACGGCATCGGGCTGCCGATAGATCGCGGCACGCTCTCGGCTGCGGGAAATCTCGGCGCCGGCTCGCCGATACCGACGTTCGACGGCGCCGTTACGATCGAGAACGGGCGCATCGCGCGCTTCGCGATCAGCGGGAACGGCGATATCACGCTGCACGGCAACGAAGTCGGGCTCCACCGCGTGCTCGGCTCGCTCGGCACGACGTACGCGCGCGTCGACGGCAGTATCGGCGCTCTGACGTCGGGCTCGCCGGCCTACGCCCTCGACGCCGACGTTCCCGCCGCGCGGATTGCGCCGGCGCTGCACTCCTTCGGCATTCCGAATTACATGACGGACGGTTCGTTCAACGCGCGGCTCCACGTCGGGGGACGCAGCGTAGCCCCGGCCGTCGCCGGTCGCGTCGCGGTTCCCGCGGCGGAGGTCAACGGGCTTCCCTTCGTCGACGGCAGCGCGACGCTCGCCGCCGATCCTGCCGGCGTCACGATCCGCAATGCGGCCGTGCTCGTCGGAACGACCGCGGCGCATTTCAACGCCGTCGTCCGGCCGGGCATCAACGCGATCGACGTCGACGCTCCGCGCGCCGATCTCTCCGACTTCAACAATTTCTTCGACACGGGCGACACGCTCGACGGCAGCGGCAGCGTGAAGCTCGCTGCCTCGTCACGCAACGCCCGCATCTCCTCGAGCGGCGACATCAACGTCAGCGGCTTCCGCTATCGCAACCTCTCCGTCGGCGACACGAAGGCCGTCTGGTCGAGCGAGCGCAACGCAATTACGGGAACGGTTGCGGTGGGCGGCGGAGAGGGAACGCTTCGCGCGCGCGGTTCGATCGCGGTAACGCCCGGCGCGCAATGGCAGTCGACGCTCGCGCAGTCGCGTTTCGATCTCACCGGCGACGTGAACGACCTCGATCTCTCGTTCTGGATCCCGGCGCTCGGCCTGCAAGGCGTCCCGATCACCGGCCGAGCCTCGGGTGAGGCGAGCGTCCACGGGCGCTTTCCGGAGATCGCGCTGCGCACGAGCGCGCGCGTCGAGAGCGGGACGATCGGCCCGCTGACGCTCGACAGCGCCGACGTGGCGCTGCACAGCGCGGGCCGCCGCATCCTCATCGACCGCGCGCAACTGACGACGCCGGAGCTCTCGGCGTCGGCGGCGGGTTCGCTGAGCCTCGAGCCGAGCGAACCGCTCGACGTGCGCGTGCATGCCGCGACCGACGATCTCGCGCAGCTCGTCTACAACGTCGCGCGTCTGCGCGTCCCGCTTCGCGGCGCCTTCGAATCCACGCTGAAGATCGGCGGCACGTACCGTTCGCCGACGTTCCTCGCCGGCTTCGATGGAAGCGACGTCGTCGCGTACGGCATCCCGATCGCGTCGCTCTTCGGCGAGGTGCGCCTCCACCGCAACGCGCTCGTGCTCTCCGACGCAGGCGCGACGTTCGTGCGCGGTCAGGCGACGCTGGCCGGCTCGCTTCCGCTTCAACTCGCGCCGCTTCGGCTTGCCGCTGCGGATCAGCCGATCAGCTTCGACCTCGACGTCGTCGGGCTCGACCCGGCGGTCTTCGACGCGGCGCTCGGCCAGAACACGAAGCTCGGCGGCACGGTCGACGGACACATCGGACTCTCCGGCACCGTTCGCCAGCCGGTGATCGTCGGCCGCGTCGGGCTCGCAAACGGATCGTACGTCAGCGATCTCGAGCGGGTCTCGATCACGCGCATGGCGGGTGCGCTGACGTTCAACCATACGACCGCTTCGATCGAGCGCGCCTACGCGCAGCTCGGCGGCGGCACGCTCACCGGTTCCGGAACGGTCGAGTTTCCGAGCGGCTTTGGCTCCGGCGACGCGACGTTTTCGATGAAGGCCGCGGCGCGCGGGGCGCAACTCGACCTCCCCGCCTACGGCCGCGGCACGCTCGACGCCGCGATCGCGCTGAACAAACGCGCGCACGCCAACGCGCTGCTCTCGGGGAACGTAACGCTCAGCAACGCGGTGCTGCCGTTCGCGGCGTTCCTGAAGGCGGCGCAGCAATCGGGCGCGATCGCGAAGACGCCGATTCCGCTCGCCTTCGACTTGACCGCCGCGGCCGGCAAGAACGTGCGCGTGCGCGGCAGCGGATATGGTGCGGGTCTCGACATCGGCGTCGCGGGGTCGGTGAAACTCGCCGGAACGCTCGCCGCGCCGACGCTTGCCGGCTCGTTCGATTCGACCGGCGGCACGCTAACCTACTTCGACCGCGCCTTTCGCGTGCAGCAAGGCAGCGTGAGCTTCAACGCGGCCGACGGCGTCTTGCCGAATCTCAAAGCAGTCGCGACGACGACCGTCGTCAATCCCGATCCGGATCGCGCGCGCAATCCGTACGGCAGCGCGAACATCACGATCAACGTCGAGGGTCCGATCGCGGGATTGAAGATCGCCCTGACCTCGAATCCGCCCGGCTACACGCAAGACCAAATCCTCGGTTTGATTGCGCCGTTTGGAGGTTTCTTCAACGGCATCGATTACAGCCGTCAGGGAATGCTCGCGCGCCAGCAGCCCAACGGCATCACGCCGCTCGGCACGCTCTCGCCGATTCCGAACGTCAACCTGCAGCAGCGCAGCACGATCACGGTCGGCCAGGAAGCCTTCAATTTGCTCAACGCGCAGTTTACCGCCGGCCTGCTGGCGCCAATGGAGACGTCGCTCGGACAAGGCCTCGGACTATCGAGCATCAACCTCACGCTCGGCTACTACGGCAACGTGGGCGTCACGGCGACGCGGCTGCTCGGAAAGACGGTAAGCGCCGTCTACGCAGTGACCTTCGGTCTGCCGCAGATCCAATCGTTCGGGCTCGTGGCGCAGCCGAATCCCGAGACCTCGACGACGCTCAACTTCTACTTGCAGAGCGGGCCCCAGAAGCTCTTGCAGTTGCCGAGCACCCCGGTCGGCTACAGCGCCGCCTATCTGACGACCCAGCCGTTGGTCGGAAACACCGGCTTTAGCCTCACCTATCAGCGTTATTTCTGGTGAGCCGCGCCTTCATTAAACGGACGTTCAGGCTTGCTGCGCGAGCAAGGACCCCGGGGAAGGCGGGCGGAACAGGGCGACCCGGGTCGCGCGTGATGCGCTTGCGCGCGGCGGCCCGGCTGAGGCAGTCAGCACCTCTAGGCTGTTTTGAGGACGACTTTTTCTACATGACCTTCAACCCCGCGCGCCGCGCGGGCATTTTGAAATGGTGGGCGAGGATTCTTCTCCCGCTCTTCGCGGCGGCCGTCATCGGCGCTCCGGCGTTTGCGGCACCTGCCCCGAAGATCGTCTCGGTGGACGTCACCGGGAACCTCCACGTCCCCACCGCGACGATCATGGCGGTCGTGGCGGCTCGGCCCGGTCAATCGTACGATCCGAAGGTCGTGCAGCAGGACCTGGCTCGCATCAACGCGCTCGGATACTTCGCCGACATCGCGCCGCCGCTCGTGCGCGCGCGCCCGAACGGCGTGGCGATCACGTACCGCGTCGTCGAGAACCCGGTGCTGACGAAGATCCTCTTCACCGGCAATCAGAAGGTGCCGAGCGACACGCTGACGGCGCTGATGGATCTTTCCGTCGGCCAAGTCTTCAACACGAACACGTTTCGCCAAGACGTTCTCAAGATCAATAACTACTACGAGCGCATCGGTTACGGCGGCCAGGTGCCGACCCACGTCAAAGACATCAACCTCGATCCGAAGACCGGCGTCCTCACGCTCGTCATTCAAGAGGGTCTCGTCGTCAAGCACATCGTCATCGGCGGCGACCCGCTCCTTCCGCCTCCGTTCATCTTGAACTCGCTGACCCTCAAGCCGGGGAGCGTCTACTCCGACGCCGTCCGCGACGCCGATTACAAAGCGCTGCAGAAACTCTACGAAGATAGATTCCACATCGAAGTCGGGAACTTCGAGGGCGGCATCGTGCCGTCGTCGATCGACCTTCAAGCGGGCACCGCCGACGTGAAATACAACATCTACGTCGCGCGGATCGCGGTCGTCGAGATCACGGGCAATACGCGAACGAAGGATCAAGTGATCCGCCGCGAGTTGCGCGAGCGGCCCGGCATGGTCGTCAACACCGACGCGATCAAGCACGACTACCAGCGCCTCAACGCGCTCAACTTCTTCTCGAAGGTCGAGCCCGACATCAAGCCGGGTCCCGATCCGAAGAAGCCGCAGGACGTCACGCTCGTCTGGCACGTCACCGAGCAGCGCACCGCGTCGGCCTCGGTCGGCTTCGGATACTCGGGCGGCCTCACCGGCCTCGGCCTCTACGCGACGCTCGGTTTCTCCGACAACAACCTGCACGGAACCGGAAACTCGGGCGGCATACAGTTCGAAGAGGGCGCGCGCACGGGCATCGCGCAACTGACGCTCTCCGTTCCCTATCTCGGCAACACCCCGCAGGGAATGAAATACTCGGCCGGCGGGTCGATCTTCACGAACCACACGACCTATTACTATCCGATCTATGCGGTCTCGGGCTCCGGCACGTCGGTGGCGAGCAACTCGACGATTCCGATTCCGGTCACGCTCTATCCGAGCACGAACTCGTCGCAGATTTCCAACACCGACGCGACGAACACGTCGAGCTCGAACGGCGTGACGGGCAACGTCGGGCGGCGTCTGAGCGATTACACGATCCTCTCGCTCGCGATGACCGCCGAGAAGATCCGGTATAACACGACGGTTCCGTCGCCGTACTACTTCCAAGGTAACCAGCCGAACATCTTTATCGGACCGACGCCGGGACCGATCAACAACACGCCGCAGAACTACGGCGGGTCGTTCGGTATTGCGGCTTCGTCGATCGCCAACGTCAACACCGGAAATCCCTACAATCTCGTTACGACCGGCCTGAGCCTGCAGACGATCACGCTCGACGATCCGTTCAATCCGCGCGAAGGAATTCACGCGCTCTTCTCGGCGACGCTCTCGAACCCGCATCTCGGCTCGAACTTCTCGTTCACGCAGAGCACGATCGACCTTGCGAAGTTCTTCCCCGTGCTGAAGGACGCCACGCTCGGCATCCACGGCATCGCCGATAACTCGAGCGGCATCATACCGCCGAGCTCGCTCTTCACGTTCTCCGACCAGCAGATGCGCGGCTATAACACCGTCTTCTACGCTACCAACGCGTACTTGGGACAGATCGAGCTGCGCCAACCGGTCGCGCTCGACCGCCGCATCACGCTCGCCGTCTTCGTCGACGAGCTCGACTACCATATTCGCGGCGCGTACCCGCTGCTCGATCCGTACACGAATCGGATCACCGGGTATCCGTCGAACTGGGCGCTCTACGGGGACGCCGGCTTCGGCATCCGTTTCGACGTGCCGCAACTCGGTCTGCGCACGGTGCGCATTGATTTTGCCAAAGGCGTCAACGGCACGCACACGAGCTTCGGTATCGGCCAAAGCTTCTAAAGTTCCCCAGCGCGGGGGCCGCGGGGCGCCTGAGATAGGACAGTAGTCCGGGAGAGACCAAGAGAGAACCCATGAAGATCCGGTCAGCGATACTCTGCGCCGGCGCCGTCTCGCTTGCCATGTGGCTCGGAGGAGGCGCGATTGCCGCAGACCTCACCGACGTCGGTTACATCGACCAGGCCGACGTCGCAAATCTGCCGTCGTTCGCCTCGGCGAACCGGCAGCTCGGAGCGTACAAGGCGCAGCTCGACAGCCAATACAACGCCGCGCTCAAGAAGGCGCATACCGATGCCGAGAAGCAGCAGGTGGCCCTGCAGTTCCAGCAGCTGCTGGGCGACAGGCAACGCGAAATCGTCGGGCCGCTCTTTCAGCGCGCGCAGCTCGCCATCGCGGCGGTCGCCGCGACGCGGAACCTGACGATCGTCGTGGATAAGCGCATCGTGATCTACGGCGGCCAGGACATCACGAAGGACGTCGAGACCCTCTACTCGAGCTCGCAGGCGATTCCGCCGCCGGCCGCCTCGCCGCCGCCGTCGGAGATCGGCTTCGTCGACCAAACCGTCCTCGACGGCGTCTCGAAGGTGCAAGCGGCGAACACCCAGATGCAACAGTTCGAGGCGACGCAGCGGCAGATCTACTCGACGAAGATCGCCTTGGCCAAGAGCGATGCCGAGAAGCAGCAGATCATGCAGCAATACAACAAGACGGTGGCCGACAAGCAGGATCAACTGCTCAAGCCGCTCGTGGATCAGACGCGTTCCGCGACCGCCGACGTCGCGCGCAAGAAGAACCTCGTGCTCGTCGTGGATAAGGCGGACGTAATTTTCGGAGGCACGGACATCACGTCGGATGTCCAAAATGAGCTCGCGAAGTAAGAGCGCCGGCCTCGTCCGAATCTCGGCCGCACTCGTCTTGACCGCCGCGGCACTGGCGGGGACGGGGTGCGGCCCAAACGTTCATTCCTCGACGATTCGCGGCACCGGCTACGTTCGGCTCGACGAGATCGTCAAGCACCATCCTCTCTATCCTCAGTTGACGCAGCTCGACGACGCGATCGCGGCGATCGATCTGCGTTCGGCGGCGCCGCAAGTTCCGCGCAGCGCGTCGCAGATCGCCGCGCAGACGGCCGAGCTGAACCGCGAGCTCCGCGCGGCGGGCGAGCGAACGAATAAGATCCTCGCGCAGAAGCAGCGCGACTACGTGCAGCGCGAGCAGCAGGCGGTGAGCGCCGCGCTCGCGGCCGCCGGCGTGAAGAACGCCGGCGCGGTGGCCGCACAGCAGATGAGCGGCGCATCCGCGCAGCAGGCGCAGCAAGCGACGCAGGCTGCGAACCAGGACCTCATGGCCTACCAGCAGAGCGTCGTGGCGCAGGACAACGCGGCGACCTCTTCGATCGCTCGCCAACTGCAAGTCCAGGCGTCGCAAAAGTACCGCGCCAAGGCCGAGCAGCTCCAGCAGAACGAGACCGATCTCTCGCTGCGACTGACGCAGCAAGACGCCGCGACGCGGCTCTCGATCAAGATGCGTCTCTCCAACCTCGCGCTCGATCCGGCGGCGCGCAAGGATGCCGAGTCGCAGCTCGCGGCGCTGAACTCAAAAGAGGAGGCGCAGATCGACGCCCAGCGCAACGCCGACGCGGCGACGCTGCGCGCCTACCGGGCCCAGCTCGACCGCGAGACGTCGGATTCCATACGCTCCCAGGTCGGAGCGATCAACGCGCAGACGCAAGCGAAGCTCGACGAGCGCCGAAACCAAGTCGGCACGCAGTTACGCAGCCTCGGACCGCCGACGCTTCCGACGAACCTTTCGCCGAACGTGCAAGCGCAGGTGGCGGCGATTCACAAGCAGTTCGTCGGCCAGTTCCAGGCCGATGCCGGTAAGACGATCCAAGAGTACAACGACACCAAGACCGACCTCGACCGTCAGTTCGCCGCGCTGCACGGCGCCGACGTCGGCGCGACCGGCGCGGCCGCGAAGGAGCTCAACGCGCTCCAGAAGCGCCGCGGCGACCTCTACCAGCAGATCGTCTCACAGGTCGAGACCGACGCCACGCGCATAGCCAAGGACCGCGGCTTCTCAATCGTCTTCGTCAACATCTGGGCTGCCGGGGGCGGCTACGACCTCACTAACCAAGTCATCAAGGATATCGAGAGCCAACACGAGTGAAGAGATATAAAGAGTGCGCGCCCCTCTTTCTCGCAGCGATGCTCGCAAGCTGCGCGGCGCAGAGTCCGATCGGCCTGGTGGACGTTCAGCGGATCGTTTCGAACTGGCCGGAGTACCAGGCCTATCAGAGCCAGCTCGTGCAAGACGAGCGTTCGATCGAAGGACGGCGCGAGAGCGCTTCCGGAAAGCAGCGCGACGCGCTCGCGATGCAGCGGAAGTACACGAAAATCACGGACCAACTCTCGCAGCAGATCCGCGACGTCGCCGGAAAGATCGCGTCGCAGCGTCAGCTCAAACTCGTGCTGACGCGCGAAGGCATCGGGTACGGCGGGGTCGACATCACGTCCGACGTCGAGAAGGCCATGAACATCACGGAGAAGGCGACGCCCTCGCCGGGTACGTAGCCGCTCGGCTGGCGCACGCATGCTGGGCACGTTGGATGAGCTCGCCGCGCTGGTCGGCGGTCGCGTCGCCGGCGACGGCAGCGTTCGCATCGAGCGGATCGCGACGGTCGAGGATGCCGGCAGCGACGCGCTGACGTTCGCGACGAGTCAGGCGTTTTTCGCGGCCGCGCAGGCGAGCGCGGCCGCCGCAATTTTGGTGGATGCGGAGCTCGCCGGCGAGGCCGGCGCGAAACCGCTGCTCGTCGTTGAGAACGCGCGTCACGCGCTGGCGCGGTTGCTCGAGGAGTGCAGGCCGCAGCGTCCGCGCGGTCCCTATCGCCATCCCAGCGCGGTCGTCGAACCCGACGCGCGGCTCGCCGGCGACGTCTACGTCGGGGCGCGTGCGTACGTCGGCCGCAACGCGGTCGTGGGCGCCGGCAGCGTGATCGGGCCGGGCGCATACGTCGGCGACGACGTCGCGATCGGAGAGTCGGCCTGGATACACGCCGGCGCCGCCGTGATGCCGGGAAACCGAATCGGCGACCGGGTCGTGCTGCACGCGGGCTGCGTGATCGGCAGCGAGGGTTTCGGTTGGGCCTTCGTGGACGGACGCTCCGAGCGGATACCGCAGATCGGGAACGTCGTGCTCGAAAACGACGTCGAGATCGGTGCGAACACGTGCGTCGATCGGGCGCAGACCGGCAGCACGCGAATCGGCGAGGGCACGAAGATCGATAACCTCGTGCAGATCGGACACAACTGCCGCATCGGAAAACACTGCGTGATTGCCGCGCTGACCGGATTGGCCGGCTCGACCGTGATCGGCGATTACGTCAAAGTCGCCGGGCAGGTCGGCTTCAAAGGACACATCGAGGTCGGATCGCGCGTTACGATCGCGGGACAGTCGGGGGTCTGGAGCGACGTCGCAGACGGAGCGACGATCTCGGGCAATCCGGCGCAAGACCACCGCGACGAACTCCGGAGAGAGGTCATGATTCGCAAGCTGCCAAAGCTGTTCGATCGTGTCGAGGCTTTGGAGCGCGCGCGAAAGAGCGAAACGGAGTAACGTCGCATGATGCAGGCGACGCTGCGAGAGCCGTTTCATTTCGAAGGCATCGGGCTGCACACGGGCGCACCGGCTGCGATCCAGGTTCGGCCGGCGCAACCCGACGTGGGAATCACCTTCGTTCTCGGATCGACGCGCGTTCCCGCCGCCATCGAAAACGTCGTCGACACGTCGCGCGCCACCGTGCTGGGCCGCGACGGCGCGAGCGTCTCCACGACCGAGCATCTGCTCTCCGCGCTCTTCGCGATGGGCGTCAGCAACGCGGAGATCGACGTCGACGGCCCGGAAATCCCCGCCGGAGACGGGAGCTCGTTGGAGTTCGTCGCGGCGATCCAGCGCGCTGGGATCGAGCAGCAGTCGCGGCCGCGGCGAGTATTCGAGATGGACGAGCCGCAGTTCGTACGCGCGGGCGACCGCATGATAGCGGTTCTTCCGTCGCCGGAGTTTCGCGTGCGTTTCGTCGCGGATTTTCCGCCGCCGATCGGCACGCAGTATTACGACGGGGCGATCGACGCGCAATCGTATCGCGACGAGATCGCGGGCGCGCGAACCTTTGCCTACCTGCACGAAATCGAGGCGCTGTGGAAGCGCGGCTTGGGCCGCGGGGGAAGCCTGGAGAACGCGCTCGTCTTCGCGCCCGACGGGCCGATGCAGCCGTTACGCTGGCCGACCGAAGCCGTGCGCCACAAGGTGCTCGACTTGATCGGGGATCTCGCGCTCCTCGGCGCGTGGCCGCAATGCGAGATCGTCGCGATCAAGAGCGGGCACGAGCTGCACGCCTCGATCGTCCGAGCGTTGCGCGCGCGCATGCGCGTGCCGTCCGCATAGGAGAGGAAGTTGGCCGAACTAGACATTCGAGCGATCTTCGAGGTGCTGCCGCACCGGTATCCGATGCTGCTCGTCGACCGGATCGTCGAGTTCGAGCACATGGTGCGGGTCCGCGGCTACAAGAACATCACCTATAACGAGCAGATCTTCGCCGGGCACTTTCCCAACAACCCCGTGCTGCCGGGCGTCTACATGATCGAGGCGCTCGCGCAGCTCGGCGGAGCGATGATCCTCGAACCGGGCGAGTTCTCGCGCAAGACGCCGTACCTCGCCGGCATAGACAAGGCGAAGTTCCGGCGGCCGGTCATTCCCGGAGACAGGCTCGACATGGAGGTCCTGATGCTGCGTCACAAACGTAACATCGGCTGGGTGAGCGGCGAGGCGACGGTGGACGGGCAGTTCGCCTGTTCGGCCGAGTTGATGTTCTCGATCGTTTCGGATCCGCGCATGTTCGGCTCAGACTCCAGCGTTCTCCACGCGTAGGACGGCGCGCCGTGCTGCATCCAACCGCGATCGTTCATCCGGGCGCCGAGATCGGCAAGAACGCCGAGGTCGGGCCCTACTGCGTCGTCGGCGAGCACGTATCGATCGGCGAGCGCACGGTGCTGCAGGCGCACGTCGTCGTGAACGGATGGACCGAGATCGGTGAGGATTGCCTGCTCTATCCGTTCTCGACGATCGGTGCTGCCTCGCAGGATCGCAAGTACGCCGGCGAGCGCGCGTTCACGCGGATCGGGAACCGGACGATCCTGCGCGAGTACGTCAGCATCCAGCGCGCAACCGGGCAAGACGAGGTGACTGCGGTCGGCGACGACTGTTTGCTGCTGGCGTACGTGCACATCGCGCACAACTGCATCTTGGGCAACGGCGTGACGATGAGCAATCTCGCGCAGCTCGCGGGTCACGTCGAGGTGGGCGATCACGTGACGATCGGAGGCCACACCGGCATCCATCAGTTCACGCGCGTCGGCCGCCATGCGATGGTCGGCGGCATGAGCAAGTTGACGAAGGACGTGCCGCCGTACTTTCTCGTCGAAGGCAACCCGTGCCGTCCGTACGGATTGAACAGCGTCGGTCTTCGGCGCGCCGCCTTCACCGCGGAGGAGCGCAACGAGATCAAACGATTCTACAAGCTGCTCTACGATCCGAAGCTCAACGTCTCGCAAGCGATCGAGGCGATGAAAGAGCAGGTGACGACCGATCCCGGCCGCGAGATCCTGACGTTTCTCGAAGCCCCTTCGGAAAGAGGCGTGCTCAAATAGGCACCGGCGCGATCCGGTGAGGTATTTCTTTTCGACTGGAGAGGCGTCGGGCGAGGCGAGCGCGATCGAACTGGCGCGGGCGATCGCGAGGATCGATCCGGACGCGACGTTCGAAGGCATCGGCTCGCAGCCGATGCGAGCCGCCGGCTTTCGTCTGTGGCGCGACAACACCGGCTGGGCGAGCATGGGTCCCCTCGCGGCGATACCGCGCATTCCTAAATTGCTGGCAGCGATGCTGCGCACGGCCTTTCACATCGTCGCGTCGAAGCCCGATTTGGTCGTGCTCGTAGATTTCGGCGTCTTCAATCTCCGTCTCGCGTCGACGCTCCGGCGCTTGCGCTACGCCGGTCCGATTCTCGATCTCTTTCCGCCCGGAACGTGGCTCGACGACGAAGAGAAAGCGCGGCGCGTCGGCGCGCTGACCGTTCCGGTGACCGCGTTCGAGCACCAGTACGATTTCTACCGCGGAATCGGCAGCCGCATCGTCTACTTCGGCCATCCGTTTGCGAGCAGATATCGAACGCGCGAACCGCGACCGCCCGCGCCGCCCGACGGGGGAACGGTCGCGATCCTTCCCGGAAGCCGCGCCGGCGAGCTGCGACGCCATCTGCCCGTGCTCTCGGCCGCATTTCGCGAACTCGCCCGGCGCCGGCCGAAGGTGCGCGGCGTCTTCGGCGCCGCCGACGAACGCGCGGCGGAGACGATCGCGCGCGCGGTCGAGACGGAGCGGCTGCAGAACGTGACGATCGTCCGCGGCGTCGCCGAAGCCGTCGCGAACGCGGACGCCGCGTGGGTCGCGTCGGGAACCGCCGTGCTCGAAACGGCGCTCTACGGCGTGCCGGTCGTCGCGCTCTACGTCATCCCGCCGATTCTCATCCGCTACGGAAAGCGCATGATCAGACACCGGTTCATTACGCTGCCGAACCTCGTGCTCGGACGCGAGGCGGTTCGGGAGCTGCTGCAAGAACGCGCGAGCCCGCAGGCGCTGGCCGGCGCGGTCGACGCGCTCATGACCGATTCTACGAAGCAGCAACGCGACTTCGCCGCGTTGCGCGAGGCGCTCGGTCCGGCCGACGCGCTCGAGCGCTGCGCGCGCTTCGCCGTCGAGCTCGCGCGCTGCGCGTAACGCCGCGATGCGCATCTATCACACCTCGGACCTCCACGATCGGCGCGGCATCGTCGCTCCGCTGCGACGTCTGCGCGAAGAGCGGCCGGGGCTGCTCTTCGATTGCGGCGACTCGCTGCGAGGAAGCCAGAGCGTCTACTACCGCGACGAGCCGATCGTGGGCGAGATGGACGAGGCCGGCTACGACGCGCAGGCGATCGGCAACCGCGAATTTCACTATCTCTTGCCGCTGCTGCGGGCGCGCGCCGCGCGCATGCGCCATCCGCTGGTCTGCACGAACCTCGTCGACACGAAGGGAAGAGCGCTGCCGTTTTCGCCGGCGCTCTCGTTCGAAGGCGCGAGCAACGGAAGGCGTCCGCGCATCCATCTGCTCGGTCTGCTGATCATGCAGTACCCCGTCGG
Organism: Candidatus Binatia bacterium; assembly: GCA_035541935.1. GTDB lineage: Bacteria > Vulcanimicrobiota > Vulcanimicrobiia > Vulcanimicrobiales > Vulcanimicrobiaceae > Cybelea. The sequence goes on from DATKMJ010000054.1 coordinate 22,347, forward strand.
CAGTCCGTGGGAGCGGCTCTTCGGCTGGCGTTTTCTCGAGCCGCGCGCGGCCGTCGAGCCGTACGCGCTGGCGCTCCCCGAGGGCGACGTGCTCGTCGTGCTCTCGCATCTCGGGCTCTCGCTCGATCGCGCGTTGGCCCGCGACGTGCCGCGCATAGATTTGATTCTCGGCGGGCACAGTCACGATACGCTCGAGACGCCGCTCTACGTCGGCAACGTTCCGATCGTGCACGCGGGGCCGTACGGCCGCTTCGTCTCGCGCAGCGAGCTCGAGTACGATCCGGCCAGCCGGCGCTACCGGCTGGCGGATTTCGCGCTCGTCCCCCTGCTCGACGGGCCATGAAGCGCGTGCTCTTCGTTACGAACGGTCACGGCGAGGCGGCGATCGCCGAGCGCATCGCACTCGACCTGCGCGCGTTCGTGCCCGACGTTCGCATCGATCATCTCGCATTGGTAGGAAGCGGCGCGGGAGCGGTGATGCACGAGGTGGGGCCGCGGCGCGCGATGCCGAGCGGCGGATTGATCGCGATGGGAAACGCGCGCAACCTTGCGCGCGATCTGCGTTCCGGCCTGCTCTCGCTGACGTGGGCGCAGGCGCGCTTCCTGCGCCGGGCGCGCGGCGCGTACGACGCTGCCGTCGCGGTCGGCGACGTCTTCGCGTTGACGATGACGCTGATCGCGCGCGCACCCACGGTCTTCGTCGGCAGCGCGAAGAGCGTCGAGGTGGCGCCGTACGGGCCGGGCGAGGAGCGCCTGCTCCGGCGCGCCGCGGCTCGGTTCGTGCGCGACGAGGCGACCGCGCGGCGTCTGCGCGAGCGCGGCGTCGAGAGCGAAGCGGCCAACGCGATCGTGGACCTCTTCGCATCGTCCGGTGCGACCGCGGCGGAACCGGCCGTCGCGGGATTCGATCCGGTGCTCGCGCTCTTTCCCGGCAGTCGCGAGAGCGCGTACGACGATGCGTCGTTTCTGCTCGCGGTGACGCGCGAGTTGGCCGAGCGCTATCCGCGCCTCGGCGCCGCGCTCTCGATCTCGCCGAATCTCGACGCGCGGCGCTTTGCAAACGACGCGGCGGGCGCGGGCTGGGACGTGCGCGAGACCTCACACGCAGCGGTTCCGTTCTCGCTCGGGCGCGACGGACGCGAGATCGTTCGCGCCTGGAGCGGAGAGTTGGGGCCGCTGCTATCTCGAGCGGCGCTCGTGCTCGGACAGGCCGGCACGGCAAACGAGGCGGCCGCAGCGGCCGGCGTTCCGGTCGCGGCGTTCGAACGCGACCGCGACCGCAAGGCGCGCTGGTATCGTCAACGTCAGCGCGGGCTGCTCGGCGAAGCGTTGGCGGTGCTGCCCGAGAACCTCGCCGAAGCGGTTGCGGGCGTTCGCGCGATCTTGGACGATCCGTCGCGCCGCGCGCATATGGGCGAAGTAGGACGCGCGCGCATGGGATCGCCGGGCGGCGCGAGCCGCATCGCCGCGCGCGTCGCGTCGCTGCTCGCCGCGTCGTGATGCGCCGCTTCATGCCGGCGGCGCTCGGCGTCATGTTTGCGGCGGTGCCGCTGCTGCCGAGTTTTATCGCGCTGACGAAGGTAGCGTTTCCCGGCGTCTCGCTCGTTCCGAGCGTCGTAACGTATAGCGTTCTCGGCGGCTGCGCGGTGCTTGCGATCTACGCTCTGACGATGCTCGCGCGCTATCCGCTCCGCGGCTCTCAGCCGCTCTTGCTGCCGGTGCTCTCGATCTTCGGCGCGGGGCTTCTCGCGGGGCTTGCCGGTTTCGATCCGGCCGCGGGATTGCTCTTCACGCTGATCGGCGGCCTGGGCATCGTATGGCACTGCGCGATCATGCGCTTCTACGGCGACCGGTACGCCGCGCTGACGATCTACTGGGCCTACATGCTCTCGTGCGCGGTCGCATGCGCGATCGCGATCGCTATGGTCGTGACCCGCCATCCCGCCGGGCAGTACGCGCTCCAGCACGGACGCGCGACCGGCACGTTCATCCTGCCCGGCGAACTCGCCGGCTATTTGATCGCACTCCTCCCTCCGGCGTACGCGCTCGGATGCGTCGCGGCGCAGCGCGCGCTGCGCGTTCTCGGCTGGATCGTCCTCGCGATCGGGCTCGCCGCGCTCGCGCTAACCTACTCGCGCGCCGGCTGGATGGGGTTCGCGGCGGCCTTCGCCTTTCTGCTCGCGATGCGGACGCGGCGCGGCGTCGGCGCGGCGGCGATCGTTGCGGCCGCCGGCGCCGTCGCGGTGCTCGTTCTCTTCAACGCGCACCACAATCCGAGCGAAGATTACACGCGGCTCTCGATATGGCAGGCCGCGATCCAGGTCGCCGATCGCTTTCCCTTGACCGGCGTCGGCCCGTTCAATTTCTCGCGGCTCTACGCGCTCGTTCGCGCGCCCGACGGCGACCCGACCGCCTTTCACGCGCACAGCATCTACCTGACGTTTTTCGTCGAGTTCGGCATCGTCGGAATCGCGACGGTCGCGTGGACGTTCTATCGTTTCGTCGGCGAGCTGCGGCTCCGGCTCGCTTGCGCGCCGTCGCCGCAGGCGTTCCTGGCGTTGAGCGTGGCGGCGGGACTGGTCGGCGTCGCCGTGCAAGGGCTGATCGATACGGTGAGCGTGGTAATTTTCGGTTTATGGATGCCGACGATGGCTCTCGCGTTGGCCGCCGCGAAGGGCGGCGAGCCGAGCCCTACCGTCGAGCGGTGATGCGGACCGTTCGATTCGCAGCGGCGTTTCTCGTCGCGGCGACGGGCTGCAATCCGCAGCCGCCGAAAGCGACGCCCGCTCCATCGGCCTCTCCGGCTGCAAGGCCGAGCGGCTCGGCCAATCCGCTCGTTCTCGAGATCCACGGAAAGGGCACTGCTCGGCAGCCGATCCGCTTCTCTCATCAAGTCCACAACCGGGTGGACTACGATTTGCTCGCGAGCTCTTTCGAGAGCCGGGGCCCCCAAGGCGACCAGCGCGCGGTCTTCCAGGACGCGCGGGTGACGTTTCGCGATCCGCACGGCGCGGCGATCGTGGCCGTCGCTCCGCAGGCCATCGTGGATCAGACCGCAGACACCGTGACGCTGCTCGACGGCGTGCACGCGC
>DATKMJ010000055.1 GCA_035541935.1 Candidatus Binatia bacterium
CCCGAGAAGGCTCCGCCGCCGTGGCGCGACATGCCGCCGTAGGTGTCCGCGATAATCTTCCGCCCGGTCAAACCCGCGTCGCCTTTCGGCCCGCCGACGACGAAGCGGCCGGTCGGGTTGACGTAGATGCGCGTCTTCGCATCGCGCATCGCCTCCGGAATTACGTGGTAGATCACCTTCTCCTTAATTTCGCGCCGAATCTCTTCCAGCGGAATGTCGGGATCGTGCTGCGTCGAGAGGACAATCGCCTCGACGCGCACCGGCCTGTCGCCTTCGTACTCGATCGTCACCTGCGACTTGCCGTCGGGGCGCAGATATGGAATGTCGCCGTTCTTGCGGACCGCCGCGAGGTGGCGCGTCAGGTTGTGCGCGAGCACGATCGGCAGCGGCATCAACTCGTCGGTCTCGCGGCAGGCGTAACCGAACATCATCCCCTGATCGCCGGCGCCGAGCGCTTCGAACTCGTCGTCGTCTCCGGCCTTCGCCTCGTACGACTGGTCGACGCCCATCGCGATGTCGGGCGACTGTTCGTCGATCGAAACGCTCACGCCGCAGGTCTCGGCGTCGAAGCCGATCGCCGAGCGCGTATAGCCGACCTCGCGGACGACCTCGCGCGCGAGCTTCGGGATCTCCACGTACGTCCGGGTCGTCACCTCGCCGGCGATGTGAATCTGCCCGGTGATCGCGAACGTCTCGACGGCGACGCGTGAGAACGGATCGTCTTTGATCAGGGCGTCGAGGACGGCGTCGGAGATCTGGTCGGCGAGCTTATCGGGGTGCCCTTCGGTGACCGATTCGCTCGTGAAGAGCCGCTTATAGGACATCAGGTTCCCTCGCTCCAGGAGGCGATGTACTTCACCTGCTCGGGCGTCAGCGTATCTATCTCGACGCCCATCGAGGAGAGCTTCAGCCGCGCGACCTCTTCGTCGATCTCGATCGGCACGTCGTACACGCGCCCCTTGTCGAGCTCGGCATGATGCTTGGCGAGATAGGCCGCCACGAGCGCCTGATTCGAGAACGACATATCCATCACCGCGGCGGGATGGCCCTCAGCCGCGGCGAGGTTGATGAGGCGCCCGTCGGCGAGAATGCAGATCTTGCGTCCGTCGTGCAACTCGTACTGTTCGACGAAGGCGCGAGGCTCGGTCATGCCGCGGGCGATCCGCCGGATCGCGTCGAGGTCGAGCTCGTCGTTGAAGTGGCCCGAGTTGCAGACGATCGCGCCGTCCTTCATCAGGCGGAAATGCTCTTCGCGCACGACGTGATAGTTACCGGTCACGGTGACGAAGATGTCGCCGGCGCGAGCGGCGTCGTCCATCGGCATCACGCGGTAGCCGTCCATCACCGCTTCGATCGCCTTGCGCGGGTCGACCTCGGTCACGACGACGTGCGCGCCCATGCCCGCCGCGCGCGACGCGATGCCGCGCCCGCACCAACCGTAGCCGACGACGACGAGCGTGCGACCGGCAAGCAGGACGTTCGTCGCCCGGACGATGCCGTCGAGGGTCGACTGCCCCGTGCCGTAGCGGTTGTCGAACATGTACTTCGTCATCGCGTTGTTCACGGCGACGATCGGATAGGGCAACACGCCCTCGCGCTGCATCGCGCGCAGCCGAATCACGCCCGTCGTCGTCTCCTCGCACCCGCCGATCAGCTCGCCGAGCTGATCCTTATGCTTCGTGAAGATCGCCGTGACGAGGTCGCAGCCGTCGTCCATCGAGATCTGCGGATGCGTCGCGATGACCGACTCGATGTGCGAATAGTAGGTGGCGTGGTCCTCGCCTTTGATCGCAAAGGTCGCGATGCCGTACTCGCAGAGCGCCGCGGCAACGTCGTCTTGCGTCGAGAGGGGATTGCTGGCGCAGAGCGCGATCTGCGCGCCGCCGGCCTGCAGCGCGAGCATCAGGTTCGCGGTCTCGGTCGTCACGTGCAGGCAGGCGCCGATGCGCACGCCCTTGAGCGGCTTGTCGATTTCGAAGCGATCGCGAATCTGCGCGAGCACGGGCATGTAGGCTCCGGCCCACGCGATGCGGGAACGGCCCGCCTCGGCGAGACTCGGGTCTTTGACGCTACCTTCCAAAAGGGGCACTCTGCGCAACTCCTATACGGCGAGAGAAAAGGCTCGCGGCCCTTTCGCCGCAGGCTCGCCGAACCCATCCGCTAACCAGAACCGCGTGGAAAGCATCGACGGTTACCTCGAACGCCTCGCCTCGGCCGGCCCGACCCCCGGCGGCGGCAGCGCCGCGGCGCTGATCGGCGCCGTTGCAGCGGCCCTCGTCGCGATGGTCGGCCGCATTCGGCAGGCTCCCGGCGACGCGATCGTCGAGCGGGCCGATCGTCTGCGAGCCGATCTGCGCGAGGCTCGCGCCCGCGACGAAGCGGCCTACGCGGCGGTTATCGCGGCGCAGGCAATGCCGAAGGGCGACGACGCGCAACGCGCAGCACGGCGCGACGCTCTCGGCGCGGCCCTCTTCGAGGCCGCCGAAGCGCCGCTCCACTCGGCGTCGCTGACGCTCGACGTGATGCGGCTCGCTCGGCGTTTGGCCGAGGCTCCGCTCGGCGCGCTCGGAAGCGACGTCGCATGCGCGGCCGAGTTCGGACGCGCCGCGGTCGCCGGCTGCGCGGAGAACGTCCGCATCAACCATCGATACATGAAGGACGAAGCGGCGATTCGCGAGCAAGGCGCGCGCCTCGAGAGGCTCGAGCGCGACGCGTCGGAGATGCTGGAACGGGTGCGCGCCGCTACAGGTTGAGGTACGTCGCGGCGGCCATCGCGCCGAGGATCTGACCGGCGACCTCGCCGGTATCTTCGTCTTTCGGGCCCTTCATCGAACCGATGTAGAACGCGAACGCGACGTGGCGGCCGCCGCGCGTGGTGATGTAGCCGGCGAGACCCTTTTCGACGACGCTGCCGTCGTTGTTGAGATAATCCGTGCCGCCGTCGGTCCCGGTCTTCGCGAAGACCTTCCCGCGCGCCGGCGAGCTGCGCTGGATGTTGACGAGCGTTCCGTCAACGCCCATGATCGGCAATCCGCGCAGCAGCGTCGCGTACCATTGTTGCGCGCGTACCCAGGCGAGATAGCGCACCATGAAGTCCGTCGTGAAGTACGCGCTGCCACCCTCGCCGTCGCCCTGCGCGGCTTGGCGCAGATCGAGCCCGGCGGTGCGCAACAGTTGGTTTTCGAGCGCGAAGCCCGCGGTGAGGTACTCGCTCTTCGCGCTCGCCTTGTAGACCGCCCAGGTGTACGGCATCATCGCCGCATGGAGATTGTCGCTGACCTTCAGCGTGATATAGACGTCCTCCGAGAGCGGCGGCGAGACGTGCTTCGCGACTTCGTTCGCGGGGTCGAACGCTGCGGGCGGCGCTCCGCTCGGTAGCGTCTGCGCCTGCGTCACGGCGATGCCGGCGCCGGCGAGCGCGACGACGAACGCTTCGCGCGCGAAGGCCGCGGGCTCGGGCACGCGATAGGCGTAGAGCACGCTCGGTCCCACCGGCTGCGCGCCGGCGATCGTGACGGTGTGACGGCCTGCGGCGCCGCGAACGTCGGCGCTCAAATCAATCGTCGCGTCGCTCTTTGCCGCACCGGTCGTCGCGCGATTGACGAACGTCACGTACGGCGTCTGCGGGGAGACCGCAATCGAGACGGGATCGCCGGGATGCGTTCCCGGCGTCACCGTGACGTCAACGACGTTGTCGTTGACGACGATGGACGAGACGACGACGCCGGTGCCGCCTTCGGGACCCTGATCGGGAAAGAGCGACGAGTCGACGAGCACGTTGCCGTCCACGCTCTTGATTCCGGCCTTCGCCACCTGCGCCGCCAGGTCGCGTAGCACCGCGAGCGGATCTCCCGGCACGGCTTTCGTCGCCGCCGAGCCGTCGTACGCGTGGTCCTCATTCTCGAATGCCAGCGTGCCGTCGGGTTGAATGCGCTGCGAGAGATTCGGGTCTCCGCTTGCGACCAGCACGAGGTCGCCGTGGAGCACGCCCTGCGCGTCCACGGGACCGGTGCGGTAGACGGGCGTCGTCCAGCGAAAGTCGGGCCCCAGCAGCGCGAGGCTCGTTCCTTCGGTCAAGAGCTTCGTCGTCGACGCCGCAACCATGAGCAGATGCGGGTTTCGCTCGTAGAGCACGCGGCGAGAATCGAGATCGTACACCTCGCCCGCAACGACCGAGTTGTTCAAACGCGCCGTCAGAGCCGGCGCGTTGATGGCGAGAGCGAGCGCGGCGGGCGCGATCACGCGCGGACTTCGACGAGTTCGAGGAAGGGCGCGAGATCGGCCTCGTCCACCTCGATGCCGACGCCTTGCGTGTGGTAGCGGATGTCGTGGAAATCCATTCCGGCCGTCATCACGAGCCCGTAGCGTTTCGCCGTCTCGCGGAACTCTCGCGTGTCGTCGGCGGTGTGCAGCGGATAGAATACCTCGAGCCCGCGCAAGCCGTGCCCGACGAGCTCGTCGATAAGAATGCGATCCTTCAAGCGTCCGGGATGCGCGAGGACCGGGATGCCGCCGGCCGCGGCGATCGTTTCGATTGCGTGTTCCGGCGTCGTGTAGATCTGCGGAACGTAGCCGGGCTTGCCGGGCGTCAGCGCCTCGCGAAAGGCGGCGTCGACGCTGTCGACGATGCCGAGCCGCACGAGCGCTTTTGCGACGTGCGGACGACCCATCGCATGGGCGCCTCCCGCCTCCTCGATCACGTTGTCGAGCGTGATTGCGTAGCCGGCGTTCCTCAAGTTCTCGACCATCGTGACGGCGCGGAGACGGCGCTGCTCTTGGTTGTATTCCAGCAACTCGTTGATCGGCGACGGCCCGAGCGGCACGCCGTAGCCGAGCACGTGGACCTCGTTCTTCCGCCACGTCGTGTTGATCTCGATGCCGGTGATAACCCGAGCGCCCAGCGGCGGCTCGAACGCTCCGTAGGCGGCCAGCGTGTCGTGGTCCGAGATCGAGAAGAGTTCGACGCCGCGCTCGCCCATGAAATCGGCAAGCTCCTGCGGGCTGAGCGTCCCGTCGCTCATCCGCGTGTGGGAGTGGAGGTCAACCTTCAACGCTGCCGGCCTTCTCCTCGTGCCTGCGCCGCTCGACGAGCAGCGAGATCGCCGTGCGTTCGCTCTCCCCGATCGCTACGACGACGAACGACGGCGTGCAGACCAAATCGAGCCCGGCGCTGCGCAGGTAGCTGCGCGCGATCGCAATTGCCTTGACCGCTTGATTGATGGCGCCGGCGCCGACCGCCTGGAGCTCGGACGTCTCGCGTTCGCGCAGCGCCGCCGCGAGCGCTCCCGCCACTGCGTTGGGATTGCTCTTTGCGGAGACCTTGAGGGTCACGTCTACGCTCATGCGATACCCTTTAGAAAGATGCGTTTAATCTCCATCGCCTTGCCCGACGCCGTGTCGATCTTGACGACGGCGCCGCAGAACTGCTTCGGTCCGGTCCTCTGAACGCTAAAGCGCTCGGAGAGGCCGGTGAGGAATCGGTCGAGCACGGCCTGTGACTCCATGCCGATGATTCCCTCGGTCGGCCCGGTCATGCCGAGATCGCTGATGAAGGCGGTGCCGCCCGAGAGGATCTGCTCGTCGGCGGTCTGGACGTGCGTGTGGGTGCCGAAGAGGCACGAAACGCGGCCGTCGAGATAGCGCCCGAGCGCGATCTTCTCCGAGGTGGCCTCGGCATGAACGTCGACGACGACGACCGGTGTGCGTTCGCGTAGGTCGGCAATGTAGGTGTCGGCGCAGCGGAACGGATCGTCGACTGGCGCCATGAAGGTTCGCCCCATGAGATTGAGGACCCCTATCGTGACCCCATTCGCGGTGAAGAATCCGGCCCCGCGCCCGGGCACGGCCGGGGGATAGTTCGCCGGCCGGATCACGCGGCTCGTTCCCTCCAGGTACTCGGCGAAATCGCGCTTATCGAAGATGTGATTGCCGCCGGTGATGAAGTCCACGCCGCTCTCGAACATCTCTTGCGCGGTCTGCGCGGTCAAGCCAAAGCCGCCGGCGGCGTTTTCGCCGTTGGCGATGCAGGCATGCACCTGATGCTGCTCCCGTAGCAGCGAGACGCAGCGCTTGAGCACTTCGCGTCCCGGGGAACCCACGACGTCCCCAATGATCAGGAGGTTGAGGGGACTCTCTAGCGGCGAGCCGACGCCTTCGCTTTCTTTTGGGTTTTTAGGAAATAGACGAGCACGCGCTTCTCTTCTCTAAAGCCCACCAAACTCTTGGACTGCGCCGGGTCGCGGAGCGCCTCGATCGCGTAGAGCGCGGCCTCGTCTTCGGCTGCCGGGTCGCTGTCGAGATGGTCGTCGGGATGCGGACTGCGGACGAGCGCCTCGCCGCAGCGGTCGCTGAAAAAGCCGACCTGCAGCTCCAACTCTTCCTTCGAGAAGCTCTCCAAATCGCGCGTGACGTGCACGAAGGTCAGGGACCGATCGCCTTCGCACTCGACGCCCAGGATCGCCGGCGCATCCTTTCCGAGCGCGAGAAAGCTCGTCACGTGCTCCTCAAGCGCTTCGGCGAGCGCGCGCTGAGCGGCACGGTCGAAGCGCCGCCGCACCGCGAAGGTCAGCCGCAGCGTACGATCGGCCGGCCCGGAACGAATGGACGTCAGTTCCGGAAAGCGCACGAGGAGCGCGCAGACCAGACTGACGGTATCCGGATTTTCGACCAACGTTCGCGCATTCATGACAGTCGGCTCTTCTTCGGTTTCCTATCCCGCTGGGGCGAGGTCTGCAAAGGGGGAAGGGGTCGTACGACGCCTTCCAAGGTCTCCCCTCGGCAGGCCCTAGAAAAGACCCGGGTGAGCCTTCTGAAGGTTCCGGGCACCGCTGCCTTGGGCTTGCTTGCCTCCCTCGCGGCCCACGGCGTCCTTTACGGCGGCGGGCACGTCATGGGCGGCAGCTACCACGATCTGCTCGTGCAAGGCGCCCTCGCGTGCGGCGTGAGCCTCGGGCTTTTCTTCGGCGCCTTCGCCTGGATCGGTTCGCGCGGCGCCGCCAACGGCAGCGTGCTTGCGACGCGCCTTCGAGAGCGGTTGCCGAGTACCGTCGGCCTGCTAGCCTCGACTTCGCTTTGGTACCTCTGCGCAGAGGCGATCGAGCCGCGCCACGACGATGTCGCGCCGGTCGTGCTGCTGCTCGCACTGGCGCTCGTCTCATGGCTGACGCACCGTCTTGCCTGCGCCGCCGTCGGCGCCGTTGCGCGCGCAGTCATCGCAATCCGCCGTCACGCCTTCTCGGCGAGAACGCCGGAGTGGACGCGGCGCGCGCAGACGCGGCCCGTCGCCAGGCGCATCGCCTGGGCGCGGCGTCGCTTCGCTCGTCCTCCTCCGATCGCGATCTGCCGCGCGTAAGCGCGCCTTTCGCACTTCTTCTCCAATCGGAGGAACCCCATGTCGCGTCTCCATGCGGCAATCGTCGTCGCACTCTTGGCCTTTCTATATGCCCTCCCGGCCGCAGCCGCAGTCAGCGGCCTCGTCCGCGGAGTCGTCACGCTCGACGGCAAGCCCGTACCGAGCGCATCCGTAACCCTCGAAGGCGAGGGCTCGAAGTTTACTGTAAAGAGCGACTCGGACGGCGGGTACGTCTTCTCGCAGGTGCCCTTCGGCAGATACCGCTTGACGGCCACCGTGGATGGCGTCACGCCCCTCGTCGTTAACGTCACCGTGACGAGCGGCGTCGTCGCCACGGTGGATCTGCCCCTATCGAAGCTCTCGCAGATCGCGCAGACGACCGTTACCGCGCACGTGGGGCTGTCGAGTTATCCGCCTTCGGTTCACCAGGTTGACCGCTCGCAGATTCAGACGTCGCCGGTCCAGAATAGTCTCGATCAAATCCTCGGAACGCTGCCCGGCGTCGTGCCGTTCTCGTACAACGAGCCCGTCATCAACGGTTTCCACGGCGTGATGTACAACATCGACGGCGCTCCGCTGCCGCTCGCGACGACGTCGAACTTCGCCGAGATCATAGATCCGAAGATCATCGACTCGCTCGAGCTCTACACCGGCGCGATCCCGGCCGAGTACGGCGGCGACCGCATGGGCGGCGTCGTGAACATCATCAGCAGCCGCCCCTCGGACGTGGCGCCGGGCTTCTACGGCGTCGTCCAGGGCGGTATCGGAAACCAGTCGCAGGGAGTCGGGCAGCTCGAGACTGCCGCGCGCTTCGGATCGAGCGAAGCATTTCTCGACGCCAACACGCAGAGCAACGCTCGCGGGTTGGACGCGCCGACCTTCGACGCCATTCACGACAACTCGTCGCAGAGCGACGAGTTCTTCCGCTTCATCACGCAGCTGACGCCGCGCAGCACGGTTGCGTTCGACTACTCGAACCAATTCGCGCAGTTCCAAATCCCGATCAACACCGACCCGAACAATCCGTACGACCCCATCTATACGCCGGCCGGCACGGACGACGTGCAGCGCGAGTACGATCGGTTTTCGAATCTCAACTATAGCCTCACCACGAAAGACGGCAACGGCGTGTTTCAAGCCATTCCGTGGTGGCGCTCGACGCGCATCAACTACGACGGCGACCTCCCCAACGACGTTCTCGGAGTCACTCCCGACTTCAGCGCCGACGCCGAATGCGAGACGTGTCCGGCGGAGGGCTCCGGCTCGGGCTCGGGGAGCGGCGTGCTGCACAACGTCGGATTGCTCTCCAACACGTACGCGAGCTACGTCGGCCTGCGCCTCTCCGACTTCCGGGCGACGCAGAACCACGCCTGGAAGATCGGAATCGATACGGATCGCGAGTTTCTCGTCGCGAGCCAGGCGTTCGCGTGCTACTACGCCGAGGGCTGCGGTGCGACGTCGGGCACGCACGATCAGCCGTACTATCTCACCGCTCCGCCCGATCAGGGACAGGCCGGCTCGCAGATCGGCATCTACGGCCAAGACAGCTGGCACATCTCGAACAACGTGCTCTTCAATTACGGGCTTCGCTACGACCATTCGACCGGCTACACGAGCGGGTGGATGTTCAGCCCGCGCTTAGGGCTGAATCTCTGGGACGGCGGCAAGAACACCGTCCACGTCTTCTACGGCCGGTTCTATGCGGCGCCGTTCCTCGAAGACGTGCGCCAAGATTGCGTACTCTTGGAAGGTTGCACCGGAGCGCCGGTGTACGATCTCCAACCCGAGCGCGACTCGTACTACGAGATGGGCTGGCAGTATGCGTTCAACCCGGCGTTTACGGGATCGGTCAACGTCTTTCGCCGAACCGCGGTCAACATTCTCGATACGACACAGTTGTTGAACACGCCGCTCTTCGCCGTCTTTAATAACGCGATCGGCATCGACAACGGCGCCGAGCTGCGCTTCCAAGACCGCCTGCCGAACGACGACCTCTGGTGGTTCACGATGACCTATTCGGGCTCGTACGCGGCCTGCGTCTCGGGTGCGACGTTCCTCTTCCCGCCGAACACGAACGAGCCCGGCGTCTCCTGCGTCGCGCAGCTCTCTCCCGAGGATCACGACGAGACCGTCGTGTCGAGCGCAGCCTATACGTGGCGCTTCGGCAACGCGCGCGGCTGGTTCACGACGCTGCAAGGCAACTACGGCAGCGGGTTCCCCGTGGCGTTCGAGAGCGCGAACGCGAATCTCAGCGGGCGCCTCCCTGCGCACACGACCTTCGACGTCGTCGCGGGACGGTACCTCACGCCCGGGCGGCCAGGACAGGACAAAGGGCTCGCCCTCCAGCTGTTCGTGAACAACATCCTGAACGACCAATACGTCATCAAGGTCGCAAACGGGTTCAACACGACGCAGATCTCCAACGGCCGAACCTTTCTCATCCGCCTGGCGGCACCGTTTTAGAAATGAGGACGACTGTGAAACAAAAAGCCGGGGCGAATCGAGCGGAGCGCCGTCGCCAAGATCGGAGCGGAAGCGCTCCGGCGAACTGGGGACGTTGGGTCGCCGTCGGGGTTACGGTACTCTTCGCGGCGATCGTCGCGGCAATCGTCGTCGTCAACCGCCAGACCGTGCCCCGCACGGCCAGCGAGGCCCCGATCTATGCCCCGCTCGCCCTCGGCGATCCGGCGCCTCCGTTCGACGTCGCGACGATTGACGGCGTTCGGATGAACTCGCAGAGTATCGCGCAGCCGATAGCGCTCGAGGTCTTCGCGACGTGGTGTCCGCACTGCCAGAAGGAGACGCAGACGCTCAATGCGCTGCACCAGCGCCTTGGAAGCCGGCTCGCGATCGTCGCGGTCTCCGGGAGCGAGATCGGGTCGGATCACACGTCGGCGGAGACCCTCGACGACGTGAGGACCTTCGCGAGCTACTTCAGAGTAACGTACCCGATTGCGTACGACCCGGACCTCACCGTTGCAAAGCACTACTTGCAAGGTGGCTTTCCGACCATCGTCTTCATCGATCGGCAGAAGCGAATCGTGTCGGTAGACTCGGGCGAGGTTCCGCTGAGCCGCCTGGAGGCCAACGCGAAGAAGGCCGGCGTCAGCACGAACGGTTGAGGCTTCCTTGACGTTGGCCTAAAAGTCGAGCGTGATCGCGTATCCGAACTGCCGTACGACGAAGAAGCCGAACGGGAGCGCCGCCGAGCGCGCGACGAACCCAGTCCTACCGAGAGCGACAGGTAGAGCGATAGAGCCCGGTTGCGCGGCATATTTGCGAGCCGTTCGCATTTGCTTTCGGCAAATACCTCGCAAGGACTCGGCCTGGAGCCTGAGGGATAAGGTTTCCGGAGCTTATGCACGACCTTAGCCGCGGAAGAATCGTCGTCACCGGGGGCGCCGGCCTTATTGGCAGTGCCGTCATCTGGGCTTTGAACCGGCGCGGGATCGAGGACATCCTAGTAATCGACCGCTTGGATCGTTCGGAGAAGTGGAGGCACCTCGTGCCGCTCCGCTTCGCCGACTATCTCGATGCCGACGCCTTCGAGAGTTCGGCGGCGCAGGGCCGATCGTTCGGTGACGTGCGCACCGTCTTTCATCTCGGCGCGTGTTCGTCCACGACGGAGAGCGACGCCGATTATCTCATCCGCAACAACTTCGAATACACGAAGCACCTGGCGATCTGGGCCGTCGAGCAGCAGGCGCGATTCGTCTACGCCTCTTCCGCCGCGACCTACGGATCGCTCGAAGCCGACCTCTCCGACGAAACCGACCTCCACGAGCTGCGGCCGCTCAACGCATACGCGTACACCAAGCATCTCTTCGATCTCTACGCGCAGCGCACCGGACTCGACGTGCGTTTGTGCGGGCTGAAATACTTTAACGTCTTCGGTCCCAACGAGGATCACAAGGGCGAGATGCGCAGCATCGTGCTCAAGGCCTACGAGCAGATCCGCGAACAGGGAAGCGTGCGGCTCTTCAAGAGCCACCGTCCGGATTATCGCGACGGCGAGCAGCAGCGCGACTTCATCTACGTCAAGGACGCCGTGGAGATGACGCTGCACGCCGCCGAGTCCGAGATTACCGGGCTCGTCAACGTCGGTTCGGGCACGCCGCATACGTGGCTCGAGCTGGTGCGGCCAATCTTTCACGCGCTCGAACTACCCGTCCGCATCGAATTCGTCGAGATGCCCGCGCATTTGCGCGGAAAGTACCAGTACTATACCTGCGCGCGCGTTGGGCGCCTGCGTTCGAGCGGCTACGAAACGCCGGTGACCCCGCTCGCCGACGCGGTGACCGATTACGTCGTGAACTACCTCGTGCCCGCGCGAACGCTCGAGATTACCGATGCTCCCGTCGCCGCACCGTTGAAAGCACCGTCCTAAAAGGAACCGATGTCACAGCCTAGCCGTTCCGAACGCCGCCGCAACCAACGCGGGGGCGCCGCTCCTCCTCCGCGCCGCGATCCGATGCGCGCGGTCTATATCGGCATCGGCATAGCACTTGCCATACTCGTCGGCGTCTTCGTCGGTTTCAATTGGTGGCAGAATCGAACGGTACAGCAGGCGTACGCAACTCCAACGCCGGGAACGACTCCGACGCCGAAGCCGGTCCAGCTCGAGAACGGCGAGAACATCGGAAAGAAGTTCGTCACGACGAAGTATCCCGATACGCCCACCGGCGGCCGCGGCCAGACCGTCGACGGCATCGAGTGCGGAGCGCAGGAGTACGCGACGCTGCACGTCCACACGCATCTCGCGCTCTTTTATAACGGCAAGCAGATGCAAATTCCCGAGTATATTGGCTTTGCGCCGAATCTCGCCGGCGGCTGCCTCTACTGGATTCACACGCACGACGGAAGCGGCATCATTCACATCGAGGCGCCGGACATCAGTCCGCCGCAGGGCGGACCGTACACGCTCGGGATGCTCTTCGACATCTGGGGCCAGCCGCTGGAACGCGACGGCGTCGCGGGGTTGATCGGACCGGTGACCGTCTATCTGAACGGCACGAAGTACGACGGCGACATGCGCGCGATACCGTTGGGCGCGCACCAGCAGATCGTCATCGAGGTGGGGACGCCGGTCGTCCCGCCTCCGAATTACGCCTTCCCGCCGGGAGTCTAGCGCAGGGCTTTCGCGATAGCGGCATCGAGGTCGTCGTACGAGACCTCGCCGCTTTCGAGGTATGCGACGTCCTTGTTGCGGCCGATGATGGCAAAGGTCGGATAGCCGCCCTGGAGATAGAGATTGGCGACGTTGAGCAGCGGGTCGTATGCGACCGGATAGACGACCTTGAAGCGCCGCGTCCATTCGAGCACGTCGGCCTGCGACGACGTCGAGGTGCCGTCCATCGCGGTATCGCTGCCGGAGACGGCGACAAAATCTATCGAATTGCGATACTTGCCGTAGAGCCGATCGACGACCGCGGTCTCCCGCTGACAGTGTGGGCACCACGTGGCGAAGACCTCGAGGAAGACTGGCTTCTCGGCTTTGCTGAGATCGAAGAGGCCGTTGGTCGTCGCGACTTCGAACTGCGGCGCGGGCTTGCCGAGCTGCGCCTTTCCGATAATCGGCGACTGCGACGCAGTCTGCACGCCCCGGCGCCCGGGGCCGAAGAAGTAGAGAAGCACCGCCGCGATGGCGATGAGGACGAAGAGCCCGACCGTGAGGAGTCCGAGCGATTGCCGTTTCACGTGCGGCGCAGCCTGCGGTCGACCGCGAACGCCCCGGGCGCACCGGCGGCAACGAACGCGCTCGCGCCGGCGAGCGCGAGATCGAACGCAACGTGCGGCCAGTCCGCTACGGCGCTGTCACCCGGGCCGAAGCAACCGCAGTTAGCGGGGATGTGCCGCAGCACTGCCGAGGCGATCGCGGCCGCATAGGCAACGAACTGGAGCGTGGAGACGATTGCGGCCGCGCGCGTGAAGAGGCCCACGAGGAGGTACGCGCCCAACAGAATCTCCACGTACGGCAGGCCTAAAGCGAGCGGCCCGGCGACCGCGGCCGGGACCAGCCTGAAGGCCGCAATCGAGGCCGCGAGCTCCGCCGGATGACCGACTTTGAGAATGCCCGCAACGAGCAGGAGCCCGCCCAAAAGAACGCGGACCACGAAGACCGCAGCTTCCATCGGCGACATTCGTTGCGCCCCGGCTGCGCAAACCCCTGGTAGAATGTCGTCATGATCGCGGTCCTGGCAGCCGTGCTCGCGACGGTAATCCCCGTGCACGGCGTCGTCATCCAAGGGCTCGCCGACCGATCGGCCATCGTGCGCATCGATCCGGTTCCGGCGATGCAGCCGGCGACGATTCGCCGGTATCGCTTCGCGCCGCAGACGGGCTTTGCGGCGGGAACGGCCATCGATGCGCTGCTCGATCCGCGCGGGAATCCGCCGATTCTCCACGACGCGATCGCCGCCGCGCCGTTCGCGCCCGGCCTCCCCGACAGCGGGCGGGCCGTTTTGATCGAGCCGGGCAGCCCGCTCCCGGCGGCGCGGCTCGTCGATCAGCGCGGACGGATCGTCGTCCTCGACGACGCCTTCAGAGGCAAGACGCTGCTGCTCTCGTTCGTCTTCACGCGCTGTCCGGATCGCACGCTCTGCCCCGAGATCAGTGCGAAGTTCGCCTATATGCAAGAGCGGCTCGATCCGCGGCGATTCGCGCTGGCGGAGATTACGCTCGATCCGCAGTACGATTCGCCGGCGATTCTCGCGCAATACGGGCGCGGTTACGGCGCGCGGTCGCCGGCCTGGACGATGCTCACGGGAACCGGCTCGACGATCCAGCGCCTGCTCGATCAGTTTCACATCAGCTCGATGCGCGTTAGCACGAGCAACTTTTTGCACGACGACCGCCTCTTCATCGTCGCGCCGGACGGGCGCGTCGCCGACGTGGTCGAGAGCGCCGACTGGGATCCGCAGAGCGCGATCGCCCAAGCGCGCGCCGTCTCGGGCCTGGCCTCCAATCCGTTCGAGCGTTTCAAGCTGGCGCTCATCGCGAACGTCATCGCGCTCTGCGGCGGCAGCCGGTTCGGCGGCATCGCGCTGCTGGAGCTCTCGCTCTTCACGCTCCTCACCGCGTTCGCGCTGTTGGGGATGTGGGCCGTCGCCCGCGTTCTCTGGCGGCCAGGATGACCTTTCAAGCGGAGCAAGGAAGCGTGGCGAGACGGCATGGAACAGCAGGCTTTCTTAGAGCGTGCCATGGAGCAGTACGGCAAGGCGACCTATAACTTTGCCTATCGCTTGACGCGCAACGAAGCCGATGCCCGCGACCTCACCCAAGAAGCCTTCATTCGCGTCTACAAAGCCTGGAAGAGCTTTAAGCCAGGGACCTCCTTCCTCTCCTGGATCTATCGGATCGTCACGAATCTCCACCGCGACGAACTTCGGCGACGCAAAGGACGTTATCTGGAAGAGATCCCCGAGGCCGGCGAGCCGCAGGAGTACGGCGGCGGCAGGCCTCTGGCGGTCGCACCAATCGAGGAGTACGTAGAAGGCCATCTCAGTGAACCGGTATCCAAGGCGCTCGCGGGGCTCTCATCGGAGCAACGCGAGATAGTGCTGCTCGCCGACATCGAAGGCTGCAGTTATCAGGAGATCGGGCAGATCGTCGGATGTTCCGTGGGGACGGTCCGGTCGAGACTGCACCGCGCTCGCGGACAACTGCGCAAACTCGTCACTCGCTATATGAAATCGTCAACGTGATCGAATCGCATCCTACAATAGAAGAACTCGTCGACTACGCGCACGGCGAGCTCTCGGCTCCCGACGATGCCGCGGTGCACGCGCACTTGGCGGAGTGCTCGTCGTGCGCCGACGCGCATACCGAAGAGGTGGCGCTGACCCAGTTGCTGCGCGCGCACGCCGGCGCCGAAGAGCGCGAGATGCCCGTCGCGGTCGCTGCCGGCGTCCGCGAGGCAATCACGCGACGTCCCGCATTCGGATGGGAGCGGCTGCAGGCCGCGCTGCGGCCGGCGCTCGTGCTTCCCGTCGCCGCGGCGCTCGCGGTCGCCCTCTACTTCGGCTTCAACACGTGGCGCGGAACCGGCCGCTCGACGCCGATCGACGCTGCATACTACATCGACAGCCACGCGGCGATGGCCGCGAACGCTTCGTTCGGCCAAGAGGCGCCCGCGCCGTTGACGCTAACCTCCGATACGACGCCCGATGAAACGCACTAGCCTCGTCGTCTTGGCCTTCGTGGCCGCAAGCCTCGCGCTCGCGAACGCGAAGCCCGTGCACCGCACGAACGACGAGTTGCTCGTCGCCGCGATGTCGGCTCGATCGTCGGTCTCGTACACCGGCGTCGTCCAGGTATTGCGCATCGGGAACAACGCCTCGCAGGCCGCCGTCTACCGCGTCGAGCATCGCGCCCCGGATCTCACCCGCCGCGTCTACACCGCGCCCTCATCGCTCTCCGGGGAGACGCTCCTCTCCAACGGCGACCTCAGCTTCTCGATCGACCCGAAACGCCGCCGAATCGTCGAGACGCGCAACGACGCCGTCGAAGAGGCGGTCGCGCTCAGCGCCAACCTCGCGCTGCTGCGCGAGAACTACGACGTCATCGAGAAGGGCACCGAGACGTTCGATGGGCGGCGCACGGTCGATCTCGTGCTGACGAACAAACACTCGCGCCATCCGACGATGCTCGTGCGGATCGATCGCGACAGCAACCTCGTGCTCGACAAAGAGGAGTTCGGCGAAGACGGCTCGCTCGTCAGCGAGCTTCGCTTCGAGGAGATCCGCTACGCGACGGCGATCCCCCAGACCGATTTTGCCTTGCCCAAGAGCTATACGCTCGTGCGCGGCCCGTCGTTCGGCGAGCCGTCGGAGAATCTCGCCCAGGTCGTGCGCGGCGCCGGTTTCACGGCGCGCGAGCCCCGCGCGCTCCCCGACGGATTCGCGCCGATCGAAGGCAACCTCGTCGAGATGCGCGGAGTCCTCACGCTGCATCTCCTCTACTCGGATGGAATTCGCACGGTCTCGCTTTTCGAGAACTCGAAGGCGTCGACGCTGGATTTCGCGCGGCTCGCTCCGCGTGAGTTGCGCGTCGAGGGCCGCGATGCGACCTATGCCGAGGACGGATCGACCGCGCTGCTCGCCTGGAACGACGGGGCGCTCTACTACACCCTCGTCGGCGACCTCGACCTCAACGAGTTCGAACGGCTCGCGGCTTCAATCGAAAAGCCCTGACGCAGCGGCGCTGCGCCAGGGCCTTCGTGCTTCTCCCCGATCTACTCTAGATTTTGAGGTTCGCCGTTAGGTAGAACTGGATCGGCGTCTTCGTCGAGGAGTTCTCGGCGGAGACGAGCGCCGGTCCGAAGGTCGGTTCGTATGGATACTTGCGGAACGGCTGAATGACCGAGCCGGCGTATCCCGGCGGGTTCACGACCGCGCCCGGCGTGCCGTACGGCGCGACCGGATAGATCGTGCCGGCGACGTTGTTGTACGCGCAGATGTTCCCGTCGTTGAACGACCAGGGCGTCTGCGAACCTCCCCAACAGTAGTTGACGATGTTCGTCAGCGTTCCGACGAGTTGGATCCGCGGGCTCACGTCGTACGTGAGTTGCAGGTTTGCGACCAACTCGTTTGGCTGAGTGTAGGCGCCGATGCTGTCGTACGAACCCGTGAACGGATTCGGAATATAGACGACGCCGGGGCAGGTGCTCGCGTTGTAGCGGTCGGCGAAGAGCGGCTTGCCGCAGCCGCTGGCCGGATCGATGCCGTCCTCCGCGATCGGCTCGCCGTACTTACCGCCGCCCTGGAACTGCAGCGACGGCGTCACGGCGAACTTCTGGTGCCGGTAGTTGAGGAGCAGCGTCCCGACGTATGGCGAGCCGAAGCCTTGTGCGGCGAGGCCCAACGCTCCCGGGAACGTGTCGTAGGTCGGGAAGTTCTGCGCCGTGTTCACCAGCGCTTGGGGCGCGGAAGTCCAGTACGGATTTGCGATGTCTCCGCGCGGACAGCCGCCGCCCGGCAAGCCGGCGACCGGCGTGCCGTCCGGCTTGTAGCAGGCCTTCGCGGTCAGCCCGTTCGTCGTCGTTCCGCCGCAGATGCTCGTCGGACTCGCGCTCGGATGCGACGCGCAGAACTTCGTGTACGCGTTATACTGCTGGATCGACTGATTGATCGGAGCGAGAACCGTCGTTCCGGATGCACCGGCGGCGATCGGCCCGTACGAGATGTAGGTGTTCGTGTAGGCAAACGAGAGCAGCCCGGAGATGCCGTCGCGCGAGAAGTCGCCCTTTTGCATCTGGAACTCGAGGCCTTCGCTGCGCTGGCTGCCGACGTTGAGACCCGAGACGAAACCCTGGATCGGATTGAGGAAGAACTGCTGAATCTGATCCTGCGTCTGCCGCAAGAACGGCGTCAGCTTGAACGAGAGGTCCGAACCCTTGAAGTGGTGCTCCCACGAGAGGTCGTAGTTGATCGACGTCGCGGGCGCGATCGGATATCCCGGCGTGTTCCGGCCGAACGCCAGGAAGTGCGAGCCGATGTAGTCGGCGAGATCTTCCTGCCGCGTGTTGTACTGCTCGAACGCCGTGTTCGGAGCCTCGGTATACCGGCCGTACGAGAAGCGAATGACGTCGTTCGAACTAGCCGTGTAGGTGCCGCTGATGCGCGGCTGCCAGATGTTATACGTGTACGACTGCGACGGGACGTTCTCGACGTTCGCCGCGTGCGATCCGGCGGGACACGCCGCCGCCGGCGTCGGGTTTGCAAACGGCTTCCCGCTGGCATTGTCGATGCAATTGTCGAGGTTGTAGGCGTTGAACCAGAAGGCGCGCGCCTCCGCCGAGCCGCCGAGCGGCGGCGTGAGCGTGTTCTGCCCGACGAAGCCGTAGCTATCGAGCCGAACGCCGGCGTTGATGAGCCACCGGTCCGACGGGCGGTATTGGTCGGTCAGCGATGCCCCGGCGAAGTTCGGGATCGTGCCGCTGTAGGTGCCGGCAAGACCGTTCTCCGCAACCATATACGTGCATCCGCTGCCCAACTGGGGCTTGCCGGGAACCGCGCACGACGCGCCGGCGAGCGAGGGAACGGAATAGGAGGGGCCGAGCCCGATCGTGTTCTCGTGACAGTTAAGAACGCCGCCGCTTCCGCCATACGGGCTGAAGCAGTAGCCGCCGTACGGATCGTTCTGGTTGACGACGACGGCCTCGTTACCGCCGACGCCGTAGAAGCCGTTGTTATCGCGCACGATGCGCGCCGTCGTATACGAGCCCTGCACGGTGAGCAGGTTCTGCTCGTTGATCTGATCCTGGAAGATCGCGCTGATGCCGCGCGTGTGCGTGTTCAGCTCGTAATCCGGAGCCACGGGACAGACGAAGTTGCAGAAACTCGTGCTGTAGGGGCCGTTGAGGAACCAGTCGCTATAGAACGTGAAACCGTAGACGCGAAGGAAGGCCGTCGAGCCAAAGTTCTTCGTGTACTGGATCTTCGTGATCGCGGTGTCGTTATAGGAGTTGTCGCGAGCGTTCGCCGGTATCGCGTTGGGATCCGAGGGCGAGCCGGTGTTCGTGCTGTTCGGGAAGCTGTAGGGCCGCACGCAGCTCGTCATTCCGTTCAGCGCCGACGCGCTGTACGTGTGGCCGATCGAGGTTCCGCAGCCCCACGTGTACGTATTGAGGTAGGTGACCGGGAGCGACTGCCCGTACGGGAAGCTGCCGCCGGTGAACAGCGAGATCAACTGGCCGTTGATCTGGTTCATGCAGGCCTCGCCCGAGACGGCATTCGCACCGGTGCAGAACGGCGATGCGACGTCGTTGCCGGAGATATAGAACTGATTCTGCAGCGCCTCGTCGTCGTAGAGGAGCTGGACGTCGTCGCGTCCGGAGTCGTACTTGTGCGGTATCCCGATGTGGAGATTGACGACGGTGTTGCGCGCCGAGATCGTCGAGAACAGACCGTAGTTGCCGGCCGGGCCGAGCGGGAAATACGAGTTTCCGGTTCCGCCGAAATAGAGCGACCATCCCGGGGCAAACGGATTTCCGTACGGTCCGCCGACGATGCCGAGCGGCGGCCCGATCCAGTTGTCGTACTCGGAGCCGTTGTTGTTGTTGACGTAGTTATACGACTGGTTCGAGCCGGCGATGCCGACGTAGTACGAGAAGAGCCGGTCGGGCGTCGAACCGCCGACCTCGACCGAGGCTCGGTGATAGAAGGACGGCGTGCCGATGCCGAGCGAGGCCGTGCCGTAACCGGGATAGGTTCCCGTCTTGATGACCTGATTGATGAAACCGGAGAGGCCTTGACCTTCCGAGTTGGCCGGGCTGGCGCCGGTGTAGACCTGAACCTCGGCGTTGCCGAGCGATGAGGCCGAGCTCGATGCGTAGTTGTCGAACGAACGGTTGACCGGGACGCCGTCGAACTCGTAGCCGACCTGGTCGTAATCGCCGCCGCGAATGTTGACCGTCGCGTAGTAGCCCGTTTGGTTGGGAATGACGTACGCGCCCGGCACGGTGGAGATCGCCGAATAGGCCTGGTTGATGAGGCCGCCGCCACCCAACGCGGCCGTCGCGGCCTGCGTCGAGGCGTTGATCGAGTAGACGTCGGCGGTCGTACCCGACTTCACGAGCGCCCCGCCCGCGGCCGACGTAACCCGCGCGATCGTCTTCAGAGATTTTTGCAGGCGCACGCGAACCGTCTGCACCGTGTCGGCGAAGACGATCTGACCGGGCACGCTCTCCGTTTGATAATCGGTCTTCGAGACGCTGACCACATACGTGTCCGGAGCGAGCGTCAAGAACGCAAAGTGCCCCGACGCGTCGGTTATTGTCGTGGCGACCTGCGAGGGACTCGTAGCGGTAACTTGTGCTCCGGCAATGGGAGCAGCCGTGTCGGCATCCTGCACGTTGCCGGTGAGGCCGCCGGTCACGCCTGCCAGTGCCCATGTTACCTGGCTTGCGAAGATGGCGAGCAGCGCCGACGCGGTAACGAGATGACGGAACGATCTCCGTACCATTTCGAACCTCCTGAAGTTTTCAAAAAAAAGCGCGGACTCGGTAGTTTTACCGGCTGTCCAAGCAGGCTAGTTCGCACTTCCTTAAGGGCCTCCTTGGGTGGCCTTAGGCACTTCCTTGGGTGGCAGCGGCGGCCGCCTGCACGCCTGCGCGCACGTCAGGCGGAATCGCGCGGCGGTCTGCGCTCGCCTCGGCCGCCGCGGGCGCGTCGTGCACGCTCGCGATTGCCGCGATGGAATCGGCGATGGCGTCGATGCCATATCCGCCCTCCAACACGTAGGCGGCGGAGCCGCCGCAGTATTCGTCGGCGACGCGACGGATCGCCGCGGCGACCGGCGCCGCGGCCTCGACGCCGACGCCGAGGTCGCCGACGATATCTCCGGCGACGTAGTCGAAGCCGGCGCTCACGATGAGCGCGTCGGGCCGAACCGCTCGCGCGACGATCGGCAATATCGTCTCCCAAACGGCGACGAAGGCTTCGGTCGAGATGCCGCCGGCCGGGAGCGGAATGTTGGCAACGACGTCGTCACCGAGCCGGTAACTGCGCGTGCCGGTCCCGGGATACGCCGGAAACGCGTGCGTCGAGATATACGATATGCCGCTGCCGGCAACGGCCTGGGTGCCGTTCCCATGGTGATAGTCGAAGTCGGCGATCAAGACGCGATCGGCGCCGCCGGCGAGCATCGCGCGCGCTGCGACCGCGACGTTGTTAAAGAGGCAGAACCCCATCCCGCGGTCGGGCTCGGCATGATGGCCGGGCGGACGCACCGCGCAGAAGGCGTTCCGCGCCGCGCCTGCCATCACCAGATCGATCGCCGCCGTCACCGCACCCACCGCCCGCAGCGCCGCGGCGCCGGAGCCGGGTGACAAGATCGTGTCGGCATCAATCGC